>JBIJBU010000190.1:0-3114 GCA_044345075.1 Candidatus Nanopelagicales bacterium
CCTTGCAGCGTCCATGGCCGACATGGGCCTGTCGGTCGGCCTAGTCGATGCCGACATCTACGGTCACTCGATTCCGCGCATGCTCAATGCGACCACCGCACCCACTCAGGTCGAGGGCATGATCATGCCGCCGACCGGTTACGGCGTACGGGTCATCTCCATGGCACCGTTCAAGCCCGGCGGTGTCACTCAGCCCGTTGCCTTCCGCGGTCCGATGCTGCATCGCTATCTCGAGTCGTTCCTCAAGGACGTCTACTGGGGCGATCTCGATGTTCTGCTTCTCGATCTTCCGCCGGGCACTGGTGACATCGCACTCTCCACCGCGAGCCTGCTGCCAGGCGCCGAGCTCGTGCTCGTCACGACTCCTCAGGCAGCAGCGGCTGATGTCGCTGTGCGTGCCGGAACCCTTGCAGCCCAGACACATCAGAAGGTCGCGGGAGTAATCGAGAACATGAGCTCATTCCCCTGCCCGAAGTGCGGGGAGCCGATGGATCTCTTCGGCATCGGTGGCGGCTCACTCGTCGCCGAACAGTTGACCGAAGTTCTCGGCACGAACGTGCCCCTGCTCGGCAAGATCCCGTTCGACGTGAAGCTGCGCGAGGGCGGCGACTCAGGTCATCCGCTCGTGCTCAGCGATCCAGAAGCGCCTGCCTCGCAGGCGATCCGAGCGATCGCCGAGAAGCTGGGCAAGCGCCCCCGCGGACTCGCCGGCATGTCGCTCGGCATCAGCTCTACGCGCCAGAAGTAACACACCTTTTAGGTAAGGGCCCCGATGCGAAATGCATCGGGGCCCTACTCAGTTGCTCTTAGTCGCGACCGCGTGAGCGGGAGTACGACGGCTTGCCACCACCGCTTCCGCCGCCCGTGCGACGCGGGCCACCACGGTTGAAGCCGCCACTGCGGCCGCCGCCTTGTCCATAAGGCTTCGACGGACGCTCGCGCTCCTTCGGGGGCTCCCACGGGACACCGGTCGGGGTCTTCGCACCCGTGATCGAGATGAGCTCGGAATCACCCGGGCGCACACGGACGATCATCGGATCGACACCGGCCTTCTTGGTCAGTGACTCGACGAACTTCTGCTGGCGCGGTGACGACAGCGTCACGACGGTGCCCTCCTCGCCGGCGCGAGCCGTACGACCGGCGCGGTGCAGGTAGTCCTTCGGGTCGGTCGGCGCATCAACGTGCACGACCAGGCTGATGCCATCGACGTGAATACCGCGAGCGGCAACGTCAGTCGCCACGAGTGCGGGAGTCAACCCTTCGCGGAAGGCATTGAGCGTGCGAGTGCGCACGGCCTGGGTCTTGCCGCCATGCAGGGCACCGGCAGGAATGCCCTGAGCACACAGGTACTCGGCGAGACGATCAACAGCCGCCTGGGTGCGCACGAAGAAGATCGTGCGACCCTCGCGTGCACCGATCTCGGCAGAAATCTCGTCCTTGTCCTTCGGATGGATGATCAGGACCGCATGCTCCATCGTGTCGACGGGTGCGTGCACCGCGGCGAGTGAGTGACGAGCCGGGTTGTTCAGGTAGCGCTTGACGAGATGATCGACATCGCCATCAAGGGTGGCACTGAACAACAGACGCTGGCTGCCTTCCTTAGTGCAGTCAAGAATCTCGCGCACGATGGGCATGAAGCCCATGTCGGCCATTTGATCGGCTTCGTCGAGAACCGTGACGCAGACATCGGAGAGATCGCATGCACCGCGATTGACGAGGTCCATCAGGCGGCCGGGGGTGGCCACCAGGATCGGAACGCCACGATCAAGGGCGAATAGCTGCTTCTGGTACGGCATGCCGCCGGCGATCAGGCGAACCTTCAGGCCGATCGAGTCTGCGAGCGGGGCGAGGGTGTCGTTGACCTGCATCGCGAGCTCGCGAGTCGGCACGAGCACGAGGCCCAGCGGCTTATTCGGGTAGGCCTTCTTGCCCGCGAGACGGGTAAGCATTGCCAGGCCGAAGGCCAAGGTCTTGCCCGAGCCGGTCTGGCCGCGGCCGAGGATGTCGCGTCCGGCGATTGCATCGGGCAACGTGGCCGACTGGATCGGGAACGGCGAAGTGATGCCGCCACGAGCCAGTGCGCTCACCAGGTTCGACGAGACACCCAGATCGGCCCATGACAGGCCCTCGGTCGGCGCGTCATCGATGACGTTGAACTGCTCTTCGACCTCACGGGATGCCTTGGGCATGACCTGATCGGCCGCGTAGTTGTTCTCACGCTTTGACGCGAAGGTGCGGTCACCGCTGCTCGTGCGCGAATTCTGCGGACGATCGGTGAAGCTGCTGCGTGCGCGGTCACTGCTCGGGCGATCGTTGTAGGAACGGCTGCCTGAGGGGCGGTCGCCGTAGGAGCGACTGCTCGAGGAGCGGTCGTTGTACGGGCGATCCGAGCTCGGTCGATCAGTGCGAGGACGATCGTTGTAACGATCATTCGTCGGACGGTCCGAACGCTCGGTGCGCGGACGATCGCTGTAGGTCCGCTCCGTGCGCGGCTTGTCGCTGTACGGGCGTTCGGTACGCGGGCGATCCGAGCTGAAACGGTCAGTGCGCGGACGCTCGGTTGCGCGCTCGGTGCGCGGCTTGTCCGATGCGAAGCGATCATTACGCGGACGATCGGTACCCACACGCTCCTGGCGCGGACGCTCGTCACGCGAACGCGGATCGCGGCTAGCCGGACGCTCACTGCGATGCGAGGAGTCCGAGCGACGGGGTGAATCGGGGCGCTCGCTGCGAGCAGATGAGCCCGAGCGCTCGGTGCGCTTGGGAGCCTCGGCGCGCGTGGTGCGGGTATCGCCGAATTCGACGCGACGACGCTCGGCGCGATTCTTCGGGGTGCCAGCGATCGGGCGTGCCGATCCGGCCTTGTGCTTGGGCTTCGGCGACTTCTTCGACGCGCTCTTCGAGCCGGCCTTTCCGGTGGCCTTAGCGGTGGTCTTGCGAGCCCGTTCCTTCTTCGGTTTCGGGCGTGCGGTGGCAGGGCGAGTTGCAGGCATAACTATTCCAATCGAGACATCACGCGCGTCTCGAAAGGGGTCCGCGTTCGACCTCAGTTGTGCCAAGACTCGCTGGCGGGCCGATTCTTGATCGACCTCTTGGTATGCCACTGCGGCGCAG
>JBIJBU010000191.1:0-3109 GCA_044345075.1 Candidatus Nanopelagicales bacterium
CCCCCGTGCGCGATGTGCATGCCGAACTCAGCGCCATCATCAAGGCCGATGGCGCCGCGGCAATGGCCACGGTGGTGCGCACCTGGAAGTCGGCGCCACGCCCGGCCGGGGCGACCATGCTCGTCACCGAGGCAGGCGAGGCTGTCGGCAGCGTCAGCGGCGGCTGCGTCGAGGGAGCCCTCTATGAACTCGGGCAAGAGGTGCTGGCCGACGGCCAGTCACGGCTGGAGACCTACGGAGTCAGCGATGACGATGCCTTCGCCGTCGGCCTGACCTGTGGCGGCATCCTGGAGATCTTCGTCGAGAAGGTCAGCCGCGAGACCTGGCCCGAACTCGAGGGCGTGCTCGCGAGTATTCGCGCCGAGGAGCCGGTCGCCGTAGCCACGATCGTGCGCGGCCCGCATTTCGTCGGTCGCCATCTCGTCATTCGCCCGGATCGTCGCGAAGGTTCGCTCGGCACTGACCGGCTCGATGACACCATTTATGACGATGCCCTCGGCATGCTCGCTGCGGGCACCACCGGCTTCCTGCACTACGGCCCCGAGGGCGAGCGCCTCGGCGACGGGCTCGACGTGTTCGTCTCGGCTTACGCACCGCCCGCGCAGATGTTCATCTTCGGCGCCATCGACTTCTCTGCTGCACTCGTGCGCGTCGGCAAGTTGCTCGACTACCGGGTCACGATCTGCGATGCGCGCCCGGTGTTCGCCACCGCGAAGCGATTCCCGGAAGCAGACGAGGTCGTGGTCGACTGGCCGCATCGCTGGCTCGAATCGCAGACTGTCGATGCACGCACCGTGATCGCCGTGCTCACCCATGACCCCAAGTTCGATGTGCCTGCACTGACACTCGCGCTGCGCACGCCCGCGGGCTATGTCGGCGCGATGGGCTCACGTCGCACTCATGAGGATCGACTCGTGCGACTGCGCGAGAACGGCGTGACAGAGGAAGAGCTGGCGCGGCTGCATTCGCCCATCGGTCTTGATCTCGGTGCTCGTACGCCGGAGGAGACTGCAATCTCCATCGCCGCTGAGATCATCGAGTCACGTTGGGGAGGCTCGGGTCGCAATCTGTCGAGGACCGACGGCCCGATTCATCCCGGCGCACCGCGCTAATCACCTCTCGTCATGGAGATCAACCTGCGCACGTCGGTGACCGCCGGTCTCGTGCTCGCCGCAGGTGCCGGAACTCGCTACGGCCAGCCGAAAGCGCCCGTTGTCATTGACGGTGAACGACTCGTCGACCGCGCCGTTCGCGTACTGAGCGAGGCAGGTTGCTTCCCGATCGCCGTGGTGCTCGGCGCTTGGGTAGGTGACGTTCCTGGCGCTGTGGTCATTGAAAACGCTGACTGGCAAACCGGAATGGGCTCATCACTACGTGAGGGCCTGACTTGGGCTACGAGCACTGATGCGGATTCCGTCGTCGTGACACTCGTCGATTTACCCGGACTCACGGCACAGGCAGTGAGCCGCATTGCGCAGAACTCCGCTGATCTCGTCAGTGCAACCTTCGATGGTCAGCGCGGTCATCCAGTGAAGTTCGGACGCGATCACTGGCCTGCTCTGATCGCGAGTGCATCAGGTGATGCAGGTGCGCGCGATTACCTGCGCACGCGTGACGATCTCGTACTCGTCGAGGTCAGCGATATTGCCGACGGTCAGGATCTAGATACGCCCGTCGCCTGACCCGAGGCATCATGCACGTGACCGGTACCGCTCATGCCGATGCCGAAGGTGAAGGCAACAACTGAAGCCAGAACAATCGCGATGCCGCTGCCACGAATCGCAGTTCGCGACACCGACGGTGTCTTCTCCCAGATCATGAATGCACACGCTGCGAGCACGATAAGCGCAGTCAGAACGATCGCCGTATTCCAGACCATGATGCTGAGCATCACCGCGAGCATCATCGGCAGGCACGCGATCATGCACGCGATGCCCTGACGCACGCCGAGTGAACTCGCCGATGCAGTCGCATCCAGTGATCGACACCGGCGCAGGTTCTTCGCCGTCGTCGGTAGCAATTGATAGAAGCCGACCGCGATCCAGAGCACGATCACGGATGTCGTGCTCCAGATCGGCGCACGCATGACGAGAGCTGCGATGGGAAGGCTCAAAGTCCAGGCGAGCACGTAGCCGGAGATGAAGGCGAAGGCGCGAGTTCCGTTACCTGCGGAGATGCGCAGCATCGGTCGCGCAACAGTAGGCACCATCATCGCGATGACCATCAGTACCCAACCCGCGGCAACCGCCGGGAGATCGTGACTCATCGGGATCGCGAGCATGCCGACCCACGACGCGAGAACAACCGCTGCTGCGACCACAGTCCACCCCGGAACCCGGCGGGTAGAGGTGGCAGGTGCTGCGGACATGACTCCCTATCGGGCCGGTCGGCTCATCGCGGTGCGCAGGCCCCATCAGAACGTAGAAAGGGCGATACGGCAACCCGTATCGCCCTTTCTATGAGGATTTACTGCTGCAGGTACACCCGAACCGGAACCTCGGTGAGGGTGATGCCGGTGCCGGCAGTGGTCTCGGTGCAGTTGGCCAGCGGATCACAGACAAGCTGCGTGCCCTCGGGCGCGGTGTACTGCTCAGTACCGGTCTCGGCCCAGGCGACGATCCACTTAGCGCCGGCCTTCGAGAAGTCGCACGTCACGGCATTGCCGGTCTCGGTGCAGCCGTCGTAGGAAGCGCCCGTGACCCAGTTGTCGAGGGCGAAGAAGCCCTGCTCGGCCTCGGCGCCCGGGTACGCCTGGATGCCCAGCCACTCCTTGGGAGTCTGAGTCCAGATGTACCAGTACGAGCGATCGACGCCATAGCGCAGATCATCGATGTAGGTGCGGACGATGAAGCCTGCCGCCTTTGCACCGGTGATGTCCTGCTTCGGCAGGCCCATGCCACCGAGACCGTAGTTGAGCTCGGTATCCCACAGCTCGAGGGTCTCGGGTGCTCCGGCCGCCGTGATGACGTCCTCAATTCCCTTGATGAGCAGACCGCGAGCGGCCGGATCACCCTTGGCATCGGGGTAGGTGTGGATCGACAGGGCATCGACCGGCCAGTTCATGGCCGCGAGCTCCTTGAGGTACGCCGGGAAGAAGCGATCGACGGCG
>JBIJBU010000192.1:0-3095 GCA_044345075.1 Candidatus Nanopelagicales bacterium
GATGTTGTGGTGAGTCGTCTTCGTGTACTTCGCGCTCGAACCGGCGAGCAGCAAGAAGCAGGAGGGGGAGTAGTTCAGGCGGCGGACCGACCACGGCTCCTTGCCGAGCAGATCGCGGTAGGCAACGGGCAGGTCAGGGTTGAGTACGACGGTGTCGGCGGGAATGCGCTCACCATTCGACGTAATGACGGCCACCGCGCGATTACCGGAAGTCTCGACCGACGTGACTGTCGTGTCGTACATGAACGTGACGCCGTGCTTCTCGGCTGCCTTGGCCATCGCCTCGGGCAGCGCGTGCATGCCTCCCTTGGGGAAGAAGACACCCGCGACTGAATCCATGTAGGCGATCACTGCATAGATCGCCAGGGCGTCATACGGCGAGAGCCCGGCATACATCGCCTGGAAGGAGAAGATGCGCTCGGTACGAGGATCCTTCATGAACTCGCGCACCTTCGGTGCGAGCTTGCGGAAACCACCGATGGCGACGAGCTTGGCGAGATCGGGAGTCAGCAGGTCGAGCGGGGAATCGATATTGCGATCGATGAAGTCCTTCATCTCGTACTTGTAGAGCTTGGAGACGAAGTCGACGTAGCGGCGATACCCGGCAGCTTCCTCAGGACCGATTACCGACTCGATCTCAGCGGCCATCTCGTCGACATTCGAGTGCACGTCGAGTACCGAGCCATCGGGATAGAACGAGCGATACAGCGGCGCCACCGGCTCGAGGGTCAGCCAGTCGCTCATCTCCTCGCCGAGGCAGTCGAAGCAGTCGGCGATGAGATCGGGCATGGTCAGCACGGTGGGGCCGGTGTCGATGCGGAAGACACCATCGGGTGATGTCAGGTTCAGACGCCCTGCACGACCGCCGGGCACCGACTCACTCTCGATGACGGTGACCTTGCGTCCCGCACCTGCCAGGCGCATCGCGGCAGAAAGGCCTGCCAGGCCCGCACCCACGATCACGACGTTGTCAGTGGCGCCACTCACGGTGCGAGGAGTGCCGGTGGGGATCCAGCGGGAGAGCGCGTTCATGTCAGACCGATCGCTTGGTTGCCGCATATGCGAGCTGGGTGAGGATCTCCTGGCCCTCCGCAGTGATACCCGGATGGGCAACAGCAGAGAGGGACGTAGCCAAAAGTTCAGTGATCAGGTTCTCGGTGTACTCGAGTGCTCCAGTGTCGGCGATGATCGTGCGCAATTCGGTGACGCCGGAGGCATCGAGGCCCGGGTCGCCGACGAGTTCGCGCAAGGTGCGCTCCTGATGGGGGTTCGCGCGCTCATGTGCGATGGCAATGAGAACAGTGCGCTTGCCTTCGCGAAGGTCGTCGCCGGCCGGCTTGCCTGTTTCGGCCGGATCGCCGAAGACACCGAGGATGTCGTCGCGCAGTTGGAAGGCCTCGCCAAGAGGCAGGCCGTAGCCCGACAGGGCGTCGAAAACCTCAGGTGAGGCTCCTGCGAGCGCTGCTCCGACATGCAGTGGACGTTCGATCGTGTACTTCGCCGACTTGTAGCGCACGACGCGCAATGCGCGCTCGACTGAGCCGCCGCCACGTGCCTGCTCGAGCAAGTCGAGGTACTGACCGGCCATCAATTCGGTACGCATCAGGTCGTACACGGCCTTCGCGCGATCGGTGGCCTCGGCGGGCATGCCGCTGCCGAGCAGCATCTCGTCCGCCCACGACAGGCAGAGGTCACCGAGCAGGATCGCGGCACCCAGGCCGAAGTTCTCCGGGGAGCCCGACCAGCCCTCGCCGCGGTGCAGATGCGCGAAGCGGCGGTGTGCTGCGGGCATGCCGCGGCGGGTATCGGAGCCGTCCATGACGTCGTCATGAATGAGGGCGCACGCCTGCAGGAATTCCAGTGAGGCGGCAGCCTTCATCGCCTGGTCGTCGAGGGCCGGATCGAAGCCGGTGCTGCGCCAGCCCCAGTAGCAAAAGGCCGGGCGCAGGCGCTTGCCGCCGGCCAGCAGACCCTGGAGGGACTCGATCATGGGGGTGAGGTCATCGCCGACCGAGGTCAAGATCGCACCCTGCTCGGTGAGTGCGGTGTCGATCAGCGGCTGGACTCGGGCGCGAAGATCGGCAGCGTCCAGAGGCGAGGTCACCTGGTCAGCCTACGGGAGGGCCTTGCTCCCTGCATGCTCGAAGAGCCGTCGCCGCATAGGCTTGCCCCCATGCCCGAGACCTCCGCCGACCGTCTGCCCCTGGGGCAAGCACTGGCCGAGGGCGAGCGCTCCTTCTCCTTTGAACTCTTCCCGCCGAAGACCGATGAGGGCGAGATTGCCCTCTGGGAGACCGTGCGTGACCTCGAGTCGCTCAGCCCGAGCTTTGTGTCGGTGACCTACGGCGCCGGTGGCTCCACCCGTGATCGCACGGTGCGCATCACCCAGCAGATCGCTGAGCAGACCACCCTTCTACCCGTCGCTCATCTGACCTGCGTCGGGGCGAGCCGCGATGAGGTGCGCGGGGTCATCGGCCAGTACGCCGATGCGGGCATCAACACGATCCTGGCCTTGCGAGGAGATCCGCCCGGCGGCCCCGAGGCCGACTGGCATGCCCACCCCGATGGCCTGAGCAATGCGACCGAGCTCGTCGAGCTCATCGAATCGCTCGGCACCTTCAGCATCGGCGTGGCCGCCTTCCCCGAAGGTCACCCCGAGTCACCCGACCTGGAGCAGGACGCCCGGGTTCTCGCGATGAAGCAGGACGCTGGCGCCGAGTTCGCCATCACCCAGTTCTTCTTCCGCGCTGAGGATTACGCGCGCCTGCGCGATCGCAGTGCGGTGCACGGCTGCACGATGCCGATCGTGCCCGGTCTGATGCCTGTCACGAACGTTTCGCAGATCGAGCGCTTCGCTGCTCTGTCAGGCGCGCAATTCCCGCAGGAGCTCGCCGCCCGCTTCCATGCGATCGCCGACGACTCCGATGCTGTGCGCGCTCTCGGTGTTGAGGTCGCGACAGAAATGGCGCAAGAACTCCTCGACATGGGTGCCCCCGGCATTCACTTCTACACACTGAACCGCTCGACCTCGACTCGGCAGGTGTACGAGGCCCTTGGCCTCGGCGCTCACGCCAAGTAAGCGCGCGCGCACGCGA
>JBIJBU010000193.1:0-3094 GCA_044345075.1 Candidatus Nanopelagicales bacterium
ACACGACTCCGCCGGCACGCTTCACTGAGGCGTCGCTGGTAGCCCGGCTCGAGGAGCTTGGCATCGGTCGCCCGTCGACTTACGCATCGATCATGTCGACCATCGTCGATCGCGGTTACGTCTGGAAGAAGGGCTCTGCCCTGGTTCCGAGCTTTACTGCTTTCTCGGTGATCCGCCTGCTCGAGGAGCACTTCACCTCGCTCATCGATTACCAGTTCACCGCGAACATGGAAGAAGTCCTCGACCTCATCGCCGCCGGTGAGACCGATCGCGTCAAGCAGCTCGCAGCCTTCTGGCGCGGCGGCGAGAGCGTGAATGGCCAGTTCCCCGGCATCAAGGCTCTGACCGAGGATCTCGGCGCAATCGACGCACGAGAGATCGCGATCACCCCGATCGAGGGCACCGATGCCTACCTGCGCGTCGGCCGCTACGGCGCTTACGTCGAGCGTGGCGAAGAGCGGGCGAATATCCCGGTGGGCACCGCACCCGATGAGCTCACTGCGCAGTTGGCCGAAGAACTCCTCGCGATGCCGTCGGGCGATCGCCTGCTCGGCACTGATCCCGACACCGGTCTGGAGATCATGTCGAAGTCCGGCCGTTACGGGCCGTACGTCACCGAGGTGCTGCCCGAGGGTTCGCCGAAGTCGGCTAAGCCGCGCACGGCGTCACTGTTCAGCGACATGAACCTGGGCGAGATCACCATCGACGATGCACTTCGGCTGCTGAGCCTGCCGCGCGTTGTCGGCACCGACCCCGCCGATGGTGTCGAGATCACTTCGCAGAACGGTCGCTATGGCCCGTACCTGATGAAGGGCACCGACTCTCGCTCACTCACCAGCGAGGAAGAAATCTTCAGTGTCGATCTCACCAAGGCACTCGAGCTGTTCGCTCAGCCGAAGGTGCGTGGTCGCGGTGCGGCCAAGGCGCCGCTGCGCGAGGTGGGCAACGACCCGACAAGTGGCAAGCCCATTGTGGTCAAGGAAGGCCGCTTCGGCCCCTACGTCACCGACGGCGAAACCAATGCCTCGCTACGTGTGGCCGATGACCCGATGACGGTCAGCGTCGAACGTGCCAGCGATCTGCTCTCCGAGCGCCGTTCCAAGGAGGCAATCGAGGGCAAGCCGGCCAAGAAGGTCGCCAAGCGAGCCGTGAAGAAGACGGTCAAGAAGGCACCGGCCAAGACCACGGCGCGTGTCGTGAAGGCGACCAAGAAAACTGCGGCGAAGAAGGCCGCCAAGAAGTCCGCGGCTTCGGCACAGTAGAGCCATGACCGGTTACTTCATCGCTTTCGAGGGCGGCGAGGGCGCGGGCAAGTCCACTCAGGAGGGCTTGCTGGCTGCGCATCTCGCCGAGAGCGGTCACGCCATCGTGCGCACCCGTGAACCCGGCGGCACTCCCGCAAGCGAGGCCATTCGCTCGGTGGTTCTCAACCCGGAGTTCACCGGCCTCGATTCACGTGCGGAGGCACTTCTCTTCGCCGCGGCTCGGGGCGAGCACGTTTCTCGCGTCATTCGCCCGGCGCTCGAGCGCGGCGATGTTGTCATCTGCGATCGCTACATCGACTCCTCGGTCTCGTACCAAGGTGTCGGACGTGAGCTCGGCATCGAGACCATTCGTGATCTCAGCATCTGGGCCACTCAGGACTGCGTTCCTGATCTCACGATCGTTCTCGACGTTGATCCGGCACTGGGGCTATCGCGAGTCGCCAATCCTGATCGCATGGAGGCGGAGCCGATCGAGTTCCATCGGCACGTACGCCAGGGATTCCTGACTCTCGCTGCGCTTGATCCCACTCGCTACCTGGTTGTCGACGCACGCCAGACCATTGACGAGATCGCTGCCGAGATTCGCACGCGAGTCGATGCCGAGCTCGGAGCACGCGCGTGACCATCTGGTCGTCCTTAGTCGGCCAGGACGCCGTCGTCGAGCAGCTGAGTCGCGCTGCCGATGATGCGCAGTTGATGCTGCGGGGTGAGAACGGCCCGTCGATGACTCACGCGTGGCTGTTCACCGGCCCGCCCGGTTCCGGTCGATCCACAGCAGCCACCTGCTTCGCCGCGGCGCTTGTGTGCGCCGAGGGCGGATGCGGGTTCTGCCAGGCCTGTCGTACCGCTCCGCTCAATGGGCATGCTGATGTCGACGTGGTCAGCACATCCGAGCTCACCTACGGCGTCGACGATGCACGCGAACTCGTGCGCTCATCATCCATGTCACCGGTGAATGCACCGTGGCACGTGATCGTGATCGAAGATGCCGATCGGCTCACCGAGCGCGCAGTCAATGTGTTGCTCAAAGCTTTAGAGGAGCCACCGCCGCACACGGTATGGATCCTGTGCGCCCCCAGCGTCGAGGATGTCCTGCCCACGATCGTCTCGCGTACTAGGCACGTGAACCTGGCAACACCCAGCACGGCGAGCGTTGCCCAGCTACTGATCGAGGCCTATGGCGTCGACACGGCGATGGCGTCATTCGCGGCCCGCGCATCGCAGGGTCACATTGGTCGTGCGCGCGCACTTGCGAAGGATGAGCATGCACGCATGCGTCGACAGGAGGTTCTCCGCATTCCGCTGAGTCTGCACGACATCCCGGGCTGCTTCGCCTCGGCAAGCAATCTTCTCGGCGCAGCGACAGATGATGCCAAAGCCATCACTGAACCCCTGGATGCTGCCGAGCAGGCACGGCTGGAGTCGACCTACGGCGCCGGCGCCGAGGGCGTGACGAAGGCCAAGATGGACAAGCTGATGAAGTCAGCCCAGAAGGATCTCAATGACTCGCAGAAGAAGCGGGCTACACGCACCGTGCGCGATCAGCTCGATCGAGCCCTCGTTGACCTTCTCGGGCTTTACCGCGACGTTCTGATGATTCAGCTCGATTCGCCTGTGATGCTGATCAATGACGAGATGCGCCCCCAGCTCTCGCAGCTCGCGGCAGGAGGCACGGCCAATGACACCGGTCGGCGTCTCGAGGCCATCGAGCACACCCGTGCGCAGATCCGCGCGAATGTCGCACCACTCTCGGCGCTGGAGTCTTTGATGGTCGAACTCAAGGATCCCTGGATCCGGACTGCCTCGGCCTGAAATGCGCAGATTCCTCG
>JBIJBU010000194.1:0-3075 GCA_044345075.1 Candidatus Nanopelagicales bacterium
TCGGCGTTCCCGATGCCGCAGTTGATGAGGTCGCTCAAGGCAAGGTCGTGACCGTGCGCATTCTCGCGCTCGACGAGGAGATGACCTTCCTGCTGGCCTCGCGCGAGGAGGCGGCAACCGCTTCAATCGATGTTTACTCCCCCACCTCACCGCTCGGCCAGGCCGTACTCGGCAAGCGCGTCGGTGAATCGAGTTCCTATGAACTTGCCAATGGCAAGACCATGGAGGTCGAAGTGCTCAAGGTCGAGGCTTACGCGCACTAGCGGCTTCTGGTGCGCATGTACTGCGCGCCGACTAGCGACTCGTGGTCCGCGTGTATTTGCGCACAGCGAGCGTCGCAAAGATCGCAATAAGCACGGCGCACGAGATCAGCGTGTACAGCGCTGCGTGCTGCAACGGCCAGTAGTCGGGCTGAATGCCCGTGGGATTCCCGAATAGTTCTCGAGTGGCCAACACGACAGTCGACACCGGGTTATACGCCGCGAACGCTTGTAGCCAGCTCGGCATTGACGAGATCGGCACGAAGGCATTCGACAAGAACGTCAGCGGGAACAGCCAGGCCAGGCCGGCGGTGTTTGCCGTCTCAGGGTTGGGCATGTGCAGGCCGATCCACGACCCGATCCACGACACGGTGTAAGCGAAGAGCAGCAGCAGTGCGTAGGCGCCGATCGCGGGCAGCAGGCCATTGCTGATGCGCCAGCCAACAATGAAGCCGGTAATGCTCAGCACCGCCAGAACCAGGATCTGTCGAACTGCGTCAGCGAGAGTGCGACCGACAAGAACAGCAGGCGGCGACATTGGCAGTGCGCGGAAGCGATCGATGATCCCCTTGTGCATGTCCTCGGCTAGGCCGACCGTGCTGGCTGCTGCCGCGAAGGCGACTGTCTGGCCGAAGATGCCCGGCATCAGGTAATTGCGATAGGCGTCGGCACCCGCGTCACCGGGGATGGGAATGGCACCGCCGAACACGTAGGCGAAGAGCAGCACGAAGATGACCGGCTGCACCAGCGAGAAGAAGAGCATCTCGGGGATGCGCACGGTCTGGATCAGGTTGCGTCGCGCGACAACGAGTCCGTCGTGGAGAGTCCAGCCCAATAGCGGACGGCGCATCGTCTGCGGATTGCCCACACTCAGCGTTGCCATTACTTGCTCCCTCGGCCTCGGCGGCCCTTCTTGGGCGGTGCAGCGGTTGTTTCGGCTTCGGCCGCATGGCCGGTGAGTGACATGAAGACGTCATCGAGAGTCGGACGACGCAGGACAAGGTCGGAGACCTCGATGCCATCGGCATCGAGTGCGCGTATGGCGTTCACGAGAACGGTGGAACCACCGGTGACCGGTGCTGACACTCGCGAGTCCTCCACGAGCGGCTCACCTGTACTCACCGAGCGAACCGCACGCACCGCGTCGGCAATTCGCGACGAGTCGGTGACGTGGATCTCGATACGATCGCCACCGATTTGATCCTTGAGCTGCTCAGAGGTGCCGTGTGCGATCACGCGACCTTGATCGATGACGACGATGTCCTGGGCGAGTTGATCGGCTTCCTCGAGGTACTGCGTGGTGAGCAACACCGTCGTGCCCTGCGCGACGAGATTGTTGATGACATCCCACAGGCCAAGGCGCGAACGCGGGTCAAGACCAGTGGTCGGCTCGTCGAGGAACAGAATCGACGGCTGCGCGACCAAGCTGGCGGCGAGGTCGAGGCGACGACGCATGCCACCTGAGTAGGTCTTTGCCGGTCGATCAGCGGCGTCGGACAGATCGAACCAGTCGAGGAGTTCCTCGGATCGTTCCTTCACGTACGCGGGTGTGAGGTGGTAGAGCCCGCCGAACATTCGCAGGTTCTCGCGGCCGGTCAGGTACTCGTCGATGGCGGCGTACTGGCCGGTGAGACCGATCGAGCGGCGTACTTCATCGGCCTGCTTGACGACGTCGAATCCTGCAACAGTCGCGCGACCTGCAGTGGGTGCAAGCAGGGTCGACAGGATGCGCACCGTGGTGGTCTTGCCGGCGCCGTTGGGGCCAAGGAGGCCCACCACCTGGCCACGCTCAACAGTGAGGTCAATGCCATCGAGGGCGCGCACGTCACCGAAGGTACGCACCAGCCCTTCGGCGTGAACAGCGAGATCACGAGTCATGACACCATCCAAGCACGCGTGAGTGAACGCTTCGCACACCGTTCGTCAGGAGCGAATCTCGCCCTTGCCGCCGATTTCCCGCTGAGCGCCCAACCTTGCACGCGAGGCGGCGGCGCGGCCGGCCTGCGAAGCAGCACCCTTGTCGCCTCGTACTCCCCCGGAGTAACCGCCCCAGGTGCCGCTGGCCGCGGAGGAACTCCGATGGAACGCCTTGACCTCTGCCGACTTCTCGCGCAACACGAGAGCACCCGTGCCGGCGCCTTCGACAACGGTCGAGGCGACATCGGCCACGACTTCGGCCTTGGCCTGCTCCATGCGCTCGCCGATGCGCGTTACATAGGCGCGATAGAAGGATGCGCGCGCAGTCTGAGCAGTGTGCGGCTTTCGCAGCCGACGCAAGCCGCCCATCGTGCGAGTGGACGACACGTATGTTTCGCCCTTCCACACGCCGGTCGCGAGCCAGGCCTGTGCGCTCGTGGTCATCTGCACTGCAACCGAGCCGTACAGGGCCTCGATCGCATCAAGATCGCCCGGCATGCCGTAGACGATGACGAAGGTGCTGTTGGACGCCACATCGACGTGCGCATCATTGACATGCGCAATCGCCACGAAGAGCGAGACGAGATGCACATTCGCCCGCTTGCCCTTCTCTCCGATGGTGCGAGTGCGTGACTCTGGACTCTGCCGCGCTTCCTTGCGCAGCGTTCGCGCCCGCGCGAAGGCGAGATCGACACTCGCAGCAGTCGCGAGTGCCTGCGCTTTCATCAAGTAGGCCTCTGCTTCAGCCTCGTTGTCGGTGCGCTCAGCCTTGGCCAGAAGTGCTGCGATGCGATCGAGGTTCACGGCATGACCGTCGCGAGATCAAGTGAGGAGTACGTGGCTCGAAGCAGTAGGGCAGCTTCCGGCCCGAGGGTGCACTCGACCAAGGTGCACATCG
>JBIJBU010000006.1:0-34663 GCA_044345075.1 Candidatus Nanopelagicales bacterium
CCGCTTCGTTCTCTCGCTCGATGATCGTGACGCGGTCGGCTCCCTGCACCTTCAATTCGCGTGCAGCACTGAGGCCTGCAGGGCCACCCCCGATGATCAGGATCTCACTCATGATCATCGCCGTCTGAACGCATCAGTTCATCAACCTCAGCGCCGCAGAAGAATCCCTGGCAGCGGCCCATTAATGCGCGCGTGCGTCGGCGCATGCCATCGAGATCACACGGTGGAATCGGCGAGACGAGTGCATCGCGGATCTCGCCGCGCGTGACACGCTCACAAAAGCAGACGATTTGCCCGTACTCGGGATCACTCTCGATGAGGTCTTCACGCTGATACGGGCGCGGGAATGCTTCGCCGATATTGGGCATCTGTGCTGGCGCAGGTAGATCAGCACGAGCCACAAGTACGAGTCCGGCCTTGGCGAGTAGTTCACGCGAGTGCTCTGCGAGGGCCATGGACGCCGTAAGGCCAGTAGAGCGAATGCCGCCTAGCAACACGTAACGCTGATCTCGATCACAGTCCACGACGAAGTCGCTGTGCTCCGTTGACGCGCGCAGACCTGCATAGCTTGCGGTGACTTCCTCGTTGATGAGCGAGGGCATCAATGCCGCACCCTTGGCCAGCAAGAAGGCGAAGCCCTCCTCCGAAGTAGAGGTGTCTGTGCGATCGACGAGATTCTCCGAGGTCGGACCGAGCATCACGTTGCCGAAGATGGTCGGACTGATGAGCACGCCTTTGCCCTTCTCGGTCGGCACAGGCAGCACGATGGTGTTCGCCATCGGTCGCGTCAGTTTGTCGAAGACGAAGAGCTCGCCACGCCTCGGAACGATGGTGAAGCGGTCATGGCCAAGCATGCGGTCGATGACGTCACCACCGAGACCTGCAGCGTTGACGACCCAGCGAGTGGTGATGTCACCCGAAGTTGTGCGCAGCACGGTGGTGTCACTGCCGACCTCGATGGATTCAACGAAGCAGTTCAGCCGGAACTCGACGCCGCGCGACTTGGCTTCGGTCGCATAGGCGAGCGGAGTTGTCCACGGGCAGATGATCGATTCATCGGGAACGGTTAGACCGCCAAGAGCTCCGGGGCCGAGATCAGGCACGCGCCGATAGACCTCGTCTGCGTCGACGATCTCGCACTTCGCATAGCCGTTCTTCACGGCCTTCTCCTGAAGCTTGGGAAGTACCGCGAGTTGATCGGCATCCCAGGCCACGAGCAGCGCACCGGTGGGCTCGACCGGGATACCTGATGCCTTTGCGTACTCCGAGAGCAACTCATAGCCCCGGGCCACCATGGTCGACTCCAGTGAGCCGGGCACTGCATCGAAACCGGTGTGCAGGATCGCGGTATTGGCCTTGCTTGTCGCGTCACCGATATCGCCGCGTGCCTCGATCAGGACGATGCGCAGATCGAAGCCCGCGAGCTCACGTGCCACTGCGCACCCCACGACACCACCGCCGATGATCGCGACGTCGTAGCTCATCGCTCTCCCTCGCTCAGCAGTGTGCGCTCAACTGCTGCACGCCAGTTACCCATGAAGTCTGCCGCACGATCAGAGCTCCAGCGCGGCTCGTACACGTGTTCCGGAGTCCAGTCGATCGCCGGCACTGATTCCTGCGTCCTGATGGCGAGCCGACCCAGCGCCGCAGCGCCGAGCGCTGTGGCGTGAGCCGAGGGATAGACCTCAATGGGCAACTGAAGGATGTCGGCCTGAGCTTGCATGAGCACTGCCGAACGCGTCAGCCCGCCATCGACACGTAAAGTCTTCAAGGAGTCGCCGAGATCAGCGGCGCAGGCGGCCGCGAGATCTGCGATCTGAGCAGCGATGCCCTCGAGTACCGCGCGAACAAGCTGGCCACGATCGGTCGCCAGGCTCATTCCGCTGAAGGCTGCCTTCGCATCGGCGCGCCACCACGGTGCTGCGAGCCCGGCGAGCGCCGGCACAAAGGAGACGTTGCCGCTGTCGGCTGCTGCAGCAGTATCAATATCGCGTGCATCGGAGATCAGGCCCAGTTCTTGCAGCCAACGAATTGCCGACGCTGCAGTGAACACCTGGCCGTCAATGCAGTACTTCGACTCACCTCGAATCGTCCAGGCCACTGACGTCGTCAGACCATTAGTCGACCGCGGCGCTGAGGTGCCGGTGTTCATCAACAAGAACGCACCGGTGCCGTAAGTGCACTTCGCCTCCCCGACCTCCAGGCACCCCTCCGCGAGAAGTGCCGCCTGCTGATCGACGATCACTCCGCCGACAGGTATCGAACCGCCGAAAGCATTCGTCTGACCGACGACCTCATCGCACGCAGCAATGCGAGGCAGCGGCTCGCCTTCGAGCCCGAAGTAACCAAGCAGCTCCTCATCCCATGCGCGCGAGTCAAGATTCATGATCAGCGAGCGGCTCGCTGTCGACACATCAGTGACGAACTCCCCGGTGAGGCGATTTAGAAGCCATGTATCTGATGTCGTCACCACGCCCTCGCGAGTGAGGTTCTCGCGGATCCAGGTCATCTTCGGCGCGGAGAAGTAGGGATCGAGTACGAGTCCGGAGCGTTCGGCGATGACCTCACCACGAGCGCGAAGTCGATCGCACACCGACTGCGCCCGGTTGTCCTGCCAGACGAGTGCCGTAGAAAGTGGCTCCCCCGTGGCGGGATCCCAGGCGAGAACTGTCTCGCCCTGATTCGCAAGTGAGATGACCTCGATCGGGACACCAGCCTCGTCGATCGCACGACGACCCGCCGCGAGAACGGATTCGAGCAACTCGATTGGGCTTTGCTCGACAGCGCCATCGGCCAAGTACTGCGGGCGAACGGGCACTTCGGCCAGGGCGAGGACGGAACCCGCTTCATCGACAACGATGGCCTTGGTTCCGGAGGTTCCCTGATCGATGGCAAGGACGCTCACGCCCGTACTCTCGCATAGTTGGCGTACGTTGATGTGATGGATGTCCTGAGTCGACTGGCAGTCGGTCGCGCTGACCGACTCGTGCACTCCGAGCGCATTCCTGCACGTGCCGCGCAGCTTGCCAACTGGCCCGACTGGCTCGCCCCCGAGATTCGCGAGGCATTCGCTGAACGCGGCATCGATCGGCCGTGGATCCACCAGGCGGAAGCGGCGAACCTGGCACATCGTGGTCAGCACGTGGTTCTCTCCACCGGCACGGCGTCAGGCAAGAGCCTCGCCTTCGGAATGCCAGTGCTCCAGGCCATTCATGACGGGCTGAGTGCCCCAAATGGCCGTGGCGCAACTGCCCTCTACCTTTCACCCACCAAGGCTCTGGCGAATGATCAACTGCGCTCGCTCTCCGGCCTCGGGCTGACCTGGCTGCGCGCTGCCACGTATGACGGCGATACCGCAGTTGAAGCACGCAACTGGGCACGCAATCACGCCAACTACGTGCTCACCAACCCGGATCTCATTCACCACTCGATGCTGGGTTCGCATCAAAGCTGGGCGCCATTCCTACGCAGGCTTCGCTACATCGTCATCGACGAATGTCATGCGTATCGAGGAGTGTTCGGCGCACACGTCGCTGAGGTAATTCGCCGGCTTCGACGTATCTGCGAGTCGTACGGCTCCGCACCGATCGTCATCTGCGCATCGGCAACCGTCGCCCAGCCCGGTGATGCAGCAACGCGACTGGTCGGTTCGCGCGTGGATGAAGTTACTGCCGATGGCTCCCCTGCAGGTGAACGAGTCATCGCCCTCTGGGAACCCGAGCTCACTGCCTTCACCGGTGAGAACGGTGCGCCCATCAGACGAACGGCCACCGCAGAGTGCGCAGATCTGCTGGCTGATCTCGTGGTTGAGGGTGCCCAGAGCCTGGCCTTCGTACGAAGCCGCAAGGCCGCCGAGTCTGTGGCCGTGATGACTCGTGACCTTCTGCTCGACGTGGATCCGTCGTTGACGGAATCAGTGGCGTCGTATCGCGGCGGGTATCTGCCGGAGGAGCGACGCGAGCTCGAGTCACGTCTTCGCTCCGGCAGTCTGCGCGCACTCGCCACGACAAATGCACTGGAACTCGGAATCGATATCAGCGGTCTCGATGCAGTGATCACCGCCGGCTGGCCGGGTACGCGTGCATCGCTGTGGCAACAGTTCGGCCGTGCGGGCCGAAGTGGTGCGCCCGCGCTATCGATCTTCATCGCCCGCGATGAACCCCTCGATACCTATCTCGTCCACCATCCTTCAGCCATGCTCGGCCGACCGGTCGAGGCAAATGTCTTCAATCCCGAGAACCCCTACGTACTCGCGCCTCACCTGTGCGCCGCCGCGTCGGAACTTCCGCTGACTACCGATGATGCGGTGCGCTGGTTCGGCCCCGGCTCACTGGCCCTGCTCGATTCACTGGTGGCCGATGGATTCCTGCGCAAGCGCCCCACCGGTTGGTATTGGACTCGGCGTGATCGGGCGAGTGATCTCGCTGATCTTCGCGGCACCGGTGGACCACCCGTGCGCATTGTGGAAGAGGGCACCGGTCGCATCCTCGGCACGATGGACGTCGCGGCTGCGCATGCAAACGCGCACCCTGGCGCTGTCTATATGCATCAAGGAGTTACTCACCTGGTTACCTCGCTCAACCTCGCGGACTCAGTTGCGACAGTCGTCGAGCAAGACGTTGACTACTCAACATCTGCTCGCGAAGTGAGTGATATCCGCATCCTCGAGGAACTTGAGCGAGTCACGCTTGGTGAAGCGACCATGAGTTTCGGCCGCGTGCACGTAAGCTCTCAGGTGGTCGCCTTCATGCGCCGTCGAGCGATCACCGGTGAGGTGCTGGGCGAGGAAGCCCTCGACATGCCAGTGCGCGAACTCGAGACAACCGCGGTGTGGTGGACCTTGAGCGATGCGCAGATCATCGACTCTGCAATTGAGTCAACCGAGGTGCCGGGCTCTGCGCATGCAGCTGAGCACGCATCGATCGGCATGCTCCCACTGTTCGCAACCTGCGATCGCTGGGACATCGGCGGGGTGTCGACAGCCCATCACATCGATACAGGCCGGATGACGGTATTTGTCTACGACGGGCTCGCCGGCGGCGCTGGATTTGCCGAGTACGGCTACCACCATGCACGCGAATGGCTCACCGCCACTCGCGAACTCATTGCCGAGTGCGTATGCGAAAGCGGATGCCCTGCATGCATTCAGTCACCGAAGTGCGGCAATGCCAATAATCCGCTCGATAAGCCCGGTGCGATTGCCTTCCTGGATCAACTGCTCAGTCAGTGATCGGAAGCGTTGCGAGGTCACCTTCGATCACAGCACGATCATCGTCATCGAGATCTATCGCCGCCGTGTAGGAGAGATTGCGTTCGGCACGCGCAGCATCCATATCGCCCAGAACGCAGTAAGCACGTGCCATCGCCTCATGCGCCGATGCCGGGACGAATGAGCCCACCTCGAACTCTGCGCAGATCTCACTGGCGCGCCGACCGTGATACAACGACTGCTCGCCGCGACCGAGTACCGCGTAAACGCGACTGCACAGCCATTCACCGATCGCCCACTGCTCCGGGCCGCCGACCTTGCCCCAGTGCCAGCGGCTTGCATGAGCTGCGTGCACCATTGCATCGTCTTCTGCCGGAGTACGCGACTGCATTCCGAGGTAATCCCACGTGAGGCTGAAGAGTTCGCTGGCAAGCTCGCGCTCGCCCAAGGGCTCGAGAAGACCCTTGTCGGCAGGTGGTGGCGCGTCACTGAACATGTTCATCATTGTGTCACTCAGGGTTCCGACCGATCACTGACTGCCAGCCCGGGACGCCACCTCGAGGCGATCGCTTCCGAGCCATTGGGCGATCGCCGGTGCTCGCACCTGAACCCGCACGATCACGTCACCCTCGACAAGTGCGCAGTCGACCAGCTCCGCGGAATTCGCGGCAGCCACTCGAACTGCCGAACCGCAGGGGTCGAGGGCATTCGAGGCAGCCGCAATCGCTGCGAGATCTGCAGCGTTGCCGGCACGAGCATGCGACAAGGTGAGAGCGCATAGAGACAGCCCAGCCATGCCGATGATCACCAGCGTGCCCGCGAGTGCCAGCGACCAGAGCAGCGCGAATCCATCGTCGCGCTTTCTCATCCCACTCCCTCGAGCGGTGCGGTCGCAGACTGAGTGACGGTGAACCCGACGCCATCGAAGACAGGGATGGGCACTGACATGAAGCGCTCGGCCCTGATCATGATGTCTACGTCGCGTGGTTCAAGCACAACTTCAGAATCAGGCAGTGATTCCTGGAGTTGCGTCATCACCGCATCAGCGGATTCCCCGCGCGCGATCAGCCGAGCACTCGTGCGCACTGCATCGCCCATGGCCAACGCCGTGAAGGCAACACCCATCGCCCACATGAGAGTCGCTGCGACGAGCAACAACACTGGAAGTACCAGCGCCGCTTCGAGAGTCACGCTTCCGCGATCGCGGTGCACCGAGCCGCAACTCGGTGCACCGGAACGCTTGATCATGCTGCTACCCGCCGATGAATGAGAAGGCGCCCTTGAGGATGCCCCACAGCAGATCGCGCACTGCATCGCTGGTGAGCAACTTGATGAAGAGTCCGCCAAGACCAGCTACTGCAACGGTGCCGACCGCGTACTCCGCAGTCGTCATACCGCGGTCATCCGAAAATCGTTCCTTGAGCTTGCGCATCTTTCCTCCTCGCGTCGAGTGCGACCTCGTGGCCACGCATGAACAATCGCCAACTAGCTCACTGAGTAGAAGCGCCGCGAAAAGTCTGTGGATGAGCTGGCAAATCGAGGACGCCTGTGAATCACGCTTGGAGCATCTGCTGGACGAACGACGCAACGATCGGTGCGACTCCCATCAGAAAGAACGCAGGCAAAAAGCACGCAGCTAACGGAGCGACGGCACGAACGCCGGCGGAGCGCGCCGCGATCTCCACCCGAACGCGATGCTCGCGCCGTGCATCAGCGCTCGCCCCCGCGAGAACGAGCGCTAGTGGCGCACCCGACTTCGCCGAGCGACTCATCGCGGTCGCAAGCGGACGCATTACCGAATGACTTGGGGACCACGCTTGCTCGGTGCTCGCGCCGAGGGCAAGTGCCCGCGCGACCCGCTCCAGTTCAACTCCTATGGGTGGCCCCAGCGCCTGCCCGACAACCGAGAGAGCGCTGGCAGGCGGTGCGCCCGCCTCAAGAATCGACGTCATGACATCGAGTGCATCGGGTAGTTGCCGCTGGAGTGCGAGTCGATGACGGCGAGAATCAGTGGACTCGAGTCGCCCCATCAGCGACAAGACCAGCAACACTCCGCCAATGGCCATCGGAAAGCCCGGAAAGATGCCGAAGACGCTCACGCAACCGATTGCCACCACAGCCGCAGCGCCCAATTGACGTTGCTGAGGCGTGAGCGAGCGCTGACGAGGCTTCCCCACTGGGACGAGCCGCTGCAGCCTGGGCTCCGGACTACCTGGAATGAGCACGAACACTGCACAGGCGAACAGAAGTGCGGCGACTGCGATCACAGGAGCCTCTCCACTCGCTGCACTATGCGCGAGGTCCACCAATAGCCGAGGGCGGTGAGTGCCAATCCCCCGACGAGGCACGCGAGGCCCAATGGTGTTCCGAGAAGCCAACCGACCGGGTTGACACCCATCATCATTCCCATCGCGATTCCGAAAAGCGGCAACAGCATCAGGATGCGAGCCGTCGCTCGAGGGCTGGCCAACTGCGCCTCGAGTTGCACTCGGATGTCCTCAGCGACGCGTGCCTGCTCTGCCATTCGGGTGACGGAGCTTGCTAGCCCACTGCCCTGCTGCGCAGACACCGCCCAGCACGCAGCGAGGGGAGCGATCAGTGGAATGCGACGAGCATCCTGACGAAGTGCCTCGGCTACATCACCGTCGAAGCGCACGGCGCCGCACGCGGCAGGCCAAGCATGCTCACCGGCGATGACCAATGCGCGTTGCGGCGGAGTCCCGGCCGACAACTCGGCAGATAAGCACCCAAGCGCCTCGATGGCCAGTTGACGAGCCGCGCTTCGTTCCCGACCCTTGCTGAATAAGCGGGCTCCGAATGCGCGTAGTGGGCTCCCTGCCGTCTGCCGCTGAGCAAATCCCAGGATCGCTTCGAGACGATGCGCGGGATCGGGTTGCATCACGATGAAGACAGCTATCGCCACAAGCGTTGCCGGAACCCAGATCATCGCGTACTCGTTCGCCGGGCCTTGAGCATGCTGATGAACTCCTGGCCGCGCTCGCCTATATGCGTGTGCCCGTCGCGGGTGACCGCAATCTCGCGGACTGTCGCATACGAATCTGCGTCTCGGTCGAGTGCATAGACACCCTGGACGCTTCGAAGACCGCCGGGCAATCGTTCAACGTGAATCACGCAATCAAGACCGGCGCAGATCAATGAGTGAACGGCAATTCGATCCAGGCCGGCCATCAGCGCGAGAGCCTCGAGTCGCGCGGGTACATCGCTCGCTGAGTTCGCATGCACTGTGCCGCAACCACCTTCATGCCCTGTGTTGAGTGCAGTGAGCAACTCGACGACCTCAGCGCCTCTCACCTCGCCGATGCAGATGCGATCCGGACGCATTCGCAGGGACTGCCTGACGAGATCACGCATCGTGATCACGCCCGCGCCCTCGACGTTCGCGGTTCGGGCCTGCATGCGGACCACGTGACCGCATCGCGGGTCGAGCTCGGCCGAGTCTTCGACGAGGACGAGACGCTCGTGATCGCCGATGCGTGAGAGGAGCGCACCAAGAACAGTGGTCTTGCCCGCGCCCGTTCCCCCGCTGATCACGAAGGAGAGCCGGGAATCGATGACGTCGGCCAGCAGTTCGGCGATCATTGGTGTTGCGGAGCCGGAAGCGCTGAGCTCTTCGAGAGTGAACCCCGACGCGCGAGGTATTCGAATGGATATCGCCGTGCCATCGGACGAGAGCGGTGGGATCACCGCGTGAAGCCTGGCGCCATTGGCGAGACGTGCGTCGACAAATGGTGCGGCATCATCGAGTCGACGACCCGCACCCGCTGCCAGTCGTTGCGCGAGTCGTCGGACTTCATCCTCACCGGTGAACCTGATGTCACTTCGGATCAAACCTGCGCCTTCGTCTATCCAGACTGAATCCGGTGCGTTCACCAGTACATCGGTGATGTCAGGATTTCGGAGCAAAGGATCCAAGCGACCTGCGCCGAGTAGTTCGCGTCGCAGAACTTCAACGAGTTCGAGTACCGCACTATCGCCTAGAAGTACTCCTTCCTCTCGCAGTGCCGCTGCAACGTGCGCCGCGGTCGCTTCTCCCTGACCGGCGATGAGTCGAGTGCGAACACGCTCAAGGAGCGAGGCAGCCATGTGCTCTAGGCCGCGAAGGTGGAGCGAAGAGCGGCATCTGGCTCAGTGCACGCTCGCAGAACTGATTCAGGAATGCGAGGAAGCCGACCGTCGTCGACGAGTGGGGAACCCACCGGGATAGATCCGAGAATCGGTACTCCCAGAATCTGGCCGATCGCCTCGGGCCTGACTCCGTTGGGCTTCTCTCGCACGATCACCCGTATGTCGGTCGTGATTGCCGTGAGTTCTTCCAAGTATCTCGCCGCGGCGATGGCTCCACGCACCCGCGCATTGACAACAAGCACGACTGCATGGGCTCGACTAAGTGCTGCCCTAGAAGTGGACGCGAGATCACGCGGAAGATCAACAATGGTGAGATCGAATCCGCGCGACGCTACATCCAGCACGGCGTTCCACGACTCCGATGTTGCGTCAGGCGAACCTTCACGATCCCAGGAGAGGACCGCAACCCCCTCGACGATCGGCAACGCCTGCTTGAAAGCGGCGACCGACAGTCGGCCCTGAGTGTCGACGAGTTCGGGCCATCGCACTCCGGTTGCATCTTCACCACCCAACACGATGTCGAGTCCGCCACCGAGTCGGTCACCGTCGATGAGCACGCTCGAGCGGCCGTGGGCGCCGGCTTCGACTGCGCAGGCGGCGGCAAGGGTCGAAGCTCCGGCGCCACCAGTCGCTGGCACAAAGGCGACTAACCGCCCTTCCCGCGATGGCTCATCGACACAGGCGCCCAGCCTTTCGATCAGCCAGTTCTGTGCATCAGGCAAGCACGCCACATGCTCGGCTCCGATCGTGACAGCCACGCGCCAGGCAGCCGGGTCGACCGACTCTCCCGAGCCTCGGGTCACGACGATTACCCCTGCCCGCCGTGGCAGATCGGCGACACCGGACGCGCTCGACATATCGATCAGGATGACTGATGCGTGGGCCCAACGCGCACGATCACCGAGAGCGTGCGAGATCACGTGCAGGTCGACGCCAGCAGCAGCGGCAAGGCGAGAGCACTCATCGATGAGCTCGGTATCGGTGCTGACGAGCAGTGGTCGTTCGAGATTCATGTGGCCTCCCCATTGGTAAAGGGAGCATCGACCTCTCACACGGACTGATCAATACCGCCTGCCACGCCTGTGGATGGCTCGAGCGGAGAGTTCGCCTGTGGACGAGATAGCGTCGTGCCATGACCTCGGCACTCGACCCCCGCGCGCCGATCGCCGCATTCTTCGATCTCGACAAGACGATCCTCGCCAAGTCGAGCTCCTTCGCATTCGCCCGTCCCTTCTATAAGGAGGGGCTGATCGGCCGAGCCGACGTCATCAAGAGCGCCTACGCGCAGTTCGTGTACTTGGCCTCGGGCGCCGACCACGACCAGATGGAGTCAATGCGCCAATACATGTCGAACCTGGTTACCGGGTGGGAAGTTGAGAAGGTCAAGCAGATCGTCTCCGAGACCCTCGACACGATCGTCGATCCGATGGTCTACGAAGAAGCGCTCGACCTGATCGCCCATCACCGCATGCTCGGCCATCAGATCATCATCATCTCGTCGTCAGGCACCGATGTGGTCGAGCCAATCGGTGAGCGGCTCGGCGCTGATCTCGCGATCGGCACGCAGGTGGGCATCGAAGATGGCAAGTACACCGGCGAGATCTTGTTCTACGCCTACGGGCCGGGCAAAGCAGAGGCGATGCGAAGCCTCGCTGCAGAACGCGGCTATGACCTCACCGAGTGCTACGCCTATTCCGATTCATTCACTGACGTGCCGATGCTGGAAGCCGTCGGTCATCCGGTGGCCGTGAATCCCGATACCGAGCTTCGCAAGGTCGCGGTAGAAAATCACTGGCCGATTCGCGACTTCGCAAAACCCGTCGCGATGAAGAGTCGAATCGACAAGAAGCAGGCCGCTGCTGCAGGCGCTGGCGTTGCGCTGGGTGCGGTTGCACTCGGCATTGCGTGGTACGCGCGACGCCGTTCGCTGCGGGCCTAGATCTCGACGGCCTTAGCCCCCATCGCAAGCGCCGTGGAGAACCAGGTGACGTAGACATTGATTCCCTCTGGCGTTCCGGCCGAGTACTCGCGAATCGCATTTACGTAGGCCGGACGACCGAGTTCGAACATTCCGTGCTCGGGGATCGTGAAGAGAGCTGGATCGATTCCCTTCGACGCCATCACGAGTCGAACGCTCGCGCGGGCAACAAGACCGCTGCCAATCTCGAATGGACGCAACGCTGAAAGTTCGCCATGAACGATCGCGGCGATCAGAAGTGCCGGCGAAGTCGAGGTAGTGATCACCGTGGCGAGGCCGGCCATGCGCGGGCTGATCACGCTTGCGGGTGGCAACATGCCCATGTTCAGCGGGTCTCGCACCTCATCACCACTGCGCGGACGCCCGCGCTCTTCGTCCGAGGCAAATCCCTGCGAGGCGATGGCGTGCAGCTCTGCGAGCACCTGCAAAGGCGCGGTTGCCCAGGTATCCACGAGCGCGGGCACGCGAGCGGTGAGCACTTGAGCGTTACCCAGAATTCGTCCCATCGGAGAGTCGTCGACGACGGCTGAGTCGGCGCCGTCGATTGCGGCCGAGTCACGCGCACCACGCAGCACCGAGGCGGCGGCCACCTCTGCGGCCTTCGCACGAATGCCCCTGTCCCATAGGACCGCATCGATCTCATCGCGAGTGGCCGCGAGCAGGGCCGTTGAAGCTTCACTGAGAGGGAGGTCACCTAGCGGATCATGGGTTTCGGCGCGCGAGGTCACCTGCTCATCTAACCTGACTCCACCTGCGCCACCTCTTGGCCCTTGAGGCCGAGCCGAACCATGAAGGATCCCTATGAGCACCGACGCCCTGTCGAACCTCGGTTCCGAGTCACGTACCTTCGCGCCGAGCGCCGAGTTCGCTGCGGCCGCCAACGCCCAGTCGAGCATGTATGCCGAGGCATCCGCCGACCGTCTGGCGTTCTGGGCCGAGCAGGCCGAGCGCCTCGACTGGTCGGAGCCCTTCAGTCAAGTACTCGACTGGTCGAATGCGCCGTTCGCGCGCTGGTTCGTGGGCGGCAAGCTCAACGTCGCATACAACTGCGTCGATCGCCATGTCGAGGCCGGTTTCGGCGGACAGGTCGCGATCCGCTTCGAAGGTGAGCCCGGCGATCTTCGCAACATCACGTATGCAGAACTGCAGGACGAAGTCTGCAAGGCAGCCAATGCGCTGATCGAACTCGGCATCGTGGCCGGCGACCGCGTTGCCATCTACATGCCGATGATCCCCGAGGCAGTCATCGCGATGCTGGCATGTGCCCGCCTCGGCGCAGCGCACTCAGTGATCTTCGGAGGTTTCGCAGCAAGTGCCTTGGAGAGCCGCATCAACGACGCCGAGGCCAAGCTCGTCATCACGACAGACGGCCAGAACCGACGCGGTTCGGCGATGCCGTTGAAGCCCGCGGTCGACGAGGCAGTCAAGAGCACTCCGAGTGTTGAGCACGTACTCGTCGTCAAGCGCACAGGTGGCGACGTCGACTGGAATCCGGATCTTGACGTGTGGTGGCACGACATCGTCGAGCGCCAGAGCCCCGAGCACGCACCCGAGGGCTTCGACAGCGAGCATCCGCTCTTCATCCTCTACACATCAGGAACGACGGGAAAGCCCAAGGGAATCCTGCACACCACGGGCGGCTACCTCACCCAGACTTCGTACACGCATTACAACGTGTTCGATCTGAAGCCCGAGACCGACGTGTATTGGTGCACTGCCGACATCGGCTGGGTTACTGGTCACTCGTATGTCGTCTACGGTCCGCTTTCCAATCGCGCGACACAGGTGATCTACGAAGGCACTCCCGACACGCCGGGCCAGGATCGCTGGTGGGACATCGTGCAGCGTCACAAGGTATCGATTCTCTACACCGCTCCCACCGCAATTCGCACGTTCATGAAGTGGGGTGACGATCTCCCGGAGTCGAAGGATCTCTCGTCTCTGCGCGTGCTCGGTTCGGTCGGTGAATCGATCAACCCCGAGGCATGGATGTGGTACCGCGATGTCATCGGTGGCAACCGTTGCCCGATCGTCGACACGTGGTGGCAGACCGAGACCGGCGCGATGATGATCTCTCCGCTCCCCGGAGTCACGGCCACCAAGCCTGGCTCTGCGATGGGCGCACTGCCCGGTATCTCCGTCGCAATCGTCGATGACAACGGGACCCCGGTCGGCGATGGTCATGGCGGATACCTCGTCATCACCGAGCCGTGGCCCTCCATGCTGCGCGGCATCTGGGGCGACAACGAGCGTTACGTCGATACCTACTGGTCGCGCTGGCCGCAGTATTACTTCGCGGGCGATGGCGCGAAGTACGACGATGACGGCGCGCTGTGGCTCCTGGGTCGCGTTGACGACGTGATGAACGTCTCCGGTCACCGCATCTCGACAACTGAGGTTGAGTCGGCACTCGTCTCGCACCCGACCGTTGCTGAGGCTGCCGTAGTGGGCGCGAATGACGAGATGACCGGTCAGGGCATTGTCGCGTTCGTGATCTTGCGCAAGGGTTCCGAAGATGGTCCCGGCGTTGCGAAGGCGCTTCGCGATCACGTCGCCAAGGAGATCGGCCCGATCGCCAAGCCGCGGCAAATCATGATCGTCGCCGAGCTGCCGAAGACCCGCTCGGGCAAGATCATGCGGCGGCTCCTACGCGATGTGGCGGAGAACCGCGATCTCGGTGATGCCACAACTCTCGCTGATCCGACGGTCATGAATATGATCGCGGCAGGGCTTTCGAGCTCACCTACGGAGGAGTAAAACCATGGCGAGAGAGCAGATCCTTTCTCGCCCTTCCCTGTTCCAGCGCCAGTGGCTGAGCAGTCAGTTTCGTGACGAAACCGTCGGCGGAATCCTGCTGCTCGCCATGGCGGTCATCGCACTGGTCTGGGCAAACTCGCCCTGGGGTGACTCCTATGCAGATCTGGTCAACTTCCAGGTAGGCCCAGAATCACTCGGGCTCAACCTGAGTCTGGGCACCTGGGCTGCCGATGGACTGCTCGCCGTGTTCTTCTTCATCGCCGGGCTCGAGCTCAAGCACGAATTCGTCCTGGGCACTCTCTCGAAGCCGGCGCAGGCAGTGGTGCCCATCGCCGCCGCGCTCGGCGGCATGATTCTTCCGGCCGTGATTTTCGTAGTCGTGAATGTCACTTCTGCTGATGGTGCACCCAGCGGCTGGGGCATCCCGATGGCAACCGACATCGCGTTCGCCCTTGCCGTGCTCGCGGTCGTCGGGCGAATGCTTCCGCTTCCCTTGCGTGCTTTCCTGCTCGCTCTCGCAGTCGTGGACGATCTCGGTGCCATCATCGTCATCGCCATCTTCTACTCGCACGGATTCCACCTCGCCTGGTTCCTCGGCGCAGTGGCCCTCTTTGTTCTCTATTACTTCGCACAGCGACAACGCCTTCGCACGCCTTGGATTTACGTGCCGATTGCATTTTTCGCCTGGTACTGCCTCTTCCAAAGTGGAGTTCACGCGACAGTGGCCGGCGTAGTGCTCGGCCTGCTCACCCGCGTCAAGGTCGATAGTGGCGAGGTTTCGAGCCCGGCAGACCGAATGTCCCATCTGATTCATCCGATTAGTGCGGGACTCTGCGTACCGCTCTTCGCCTTCTTTGCCTCAGGCGTGGATCTTCGCAGCACGGGATTTCTGGAAGCGCTCAGCAATCCCATCGCCATCGGCGTGCTGGTCGGGCTCGTGATCGGCAAGCCCCTGGGCGTCTTCGGAGCAGCATGGATTACCGCTCGGTTCACTCGAGCGGAACTGAACCCACTTCTCGCCTGGCGTGACATCGCAACGGTCGGCTTGCTCGCAGGCATCGGCTTCACCGTCGCACTGCTGATTAGCGAACTCGCCTTCCCCGGGGCCCCATCGGAGACCAGCAGTGCCAAGGTGGCGGTTCTTACTGGCTCCCTCATCTCCGCGGTCCTGGCTACCGTGGCGATCCGGGCCCGAAACAGGCACTATCGCCTCGTGCACGCCGCGGAGACTGCCGATCTGGACGGGAATGGAATCCCGGACGTATATGAAAAGGACCAGGAGCGGTAATCTGCTGTCATGGCAAACGACGCAAGCATCGCCGACCTCGTGCGCAAGACCGCGAATGACGCCAAGCGCCTCGTGCAGGCTCAGGTCGCGTTCACCCAGGCTGAGCTGAAGAACTCGGGCGAGGCAGTGGCTCGCACGAGCATCATGGCCGTGGCCACGATCATCACGATCACCTTGTTTGCGATCTTCATTCTGATCACCATCGCCTTCGCCCTCGCGGCCATGGGCCTGCCTACGTGGGCCGGTTTCGGACTCGTCTCGCTTTTCCTTCTCGTCGCCGCCGTCGTGACTGGCCTGCTGACCAAGAAGAACGCTTCAACCATCAAGGGCCCTGACCTGACGATGGCCGAGCTTCGCAAGACCCAGGAAACCCTGGCGCCTTCGAAGCCCGTCGAGTAATTCGATCAACTCTCCTATGACGCTTATCGAGCCCGACGCTGCAATTCGCGTCGCCGGCGACTGGACTCATCGCGATATATACGCTCATGGCGCTCGCTTCCATGTGGTCGAGCAGGGCGAAGGGCCGGCTGTCGTACTCCTACATGGATTCCCCACGTTCTGGTGGACATGGCGACACCAGATCACCGCACTCGCCGAAGCTGGCTATCGCGCCATAGCGATGGATCTCCGCGGCTACGGCGGCTCCGATCACCCTCCGCACGGTTACGACCCCTTCACTCTCTCGGCCGATGTCGCGGCGGTTATCCGATCACTGGGCGAGAGCGAGGCGGTCATCGTCGGCCACGGCTGGGGCGCCTTTGTCGCGTGGTCCATGGCCGTTCTGGAACCCGATGTCGTCACGGCGATCGTGCCGGTGAGCTCACCTCATCCGCGTCGGGTGCGCAGTGCATCGATGCGGCCGTGGCGCCGGCGCATGTCGCTTGGCTACGCCGCCGGATTCCAGGTTCCCTTCCTTCCCGAGCGGGCGCTCACCCGCGATGAGGGTGCTCGCGTCGGTGATCTGATCACTAAATGGTCGGGCACACCGGGCTGGCCCGATACCGAGGCTCTTTCCATGTACCGCTCCGCATTCATGCGCTGGCCGACCGCCCATACGGCAATCGAGTTTCACCGCTGGGCCGGCCGCTCGGTACCGCGACCCGATGGACTGCGCTACATGTCACGCATGAAGGCTGACATCAACACCGACGTCCTACATGTGCACGGATCGCGCGATCCGATGATGAGTATCGATGTTTGCGAGGGAAGTGCGTCTTTCGTGCGCGGGAGTTACGCACTCTCCGCAATGGATACCGGCCACTTCCCGCACGAAGAGAATCCACGGCAGTTCAACGAGCTGCTCATCACCTGGCTTAACGGCGAATAGCACTCGTAGTCAGTCGTCAATACGGCATGAACCGGTATCAACGCGCTCATTGGAGCGCAGCGCACGCGCAGACGGCACCGCGAGCTGCTCTGCAGTCAACGCATAACCGGTCTCGTCTGTGCCCGAGGCGAAGATCATTCCGAGGACCTCGCCACCTGGAGTGAGAAGCGGTCCTCCTGAATTGCCATGCAAGACCGTGCCTCGGAAGGAATACACCTCTCGCTTGACCCCGGACTTCCCGTAGATGTCGTCACCGCGAGCAGTAATCGAGTCACGAATTCGCGCGGGAACGGAGTCGTACTGGCCGCCTTCTGGAAATCCCGCGACAATTGCGTCATCGCCGGACTCCGCGGGATCGGAGGCGAACTGAAGTTCGGGTGCGCTGAGCTCAGGTACGTAGAGCACGGCTATGTCGACCTCCGGGTCGAAGTACACGACGGTGGCCTGCAACAACGGCTGCGATGCGCGCACCTGGATTTTCGGTGCAGTAACTCCTGCGACTACATGCGCATTCGTCAGAACATGCTGCGGGGCATAGACAAAGCCGGATCCACTGACCGACTGATCGCACTCGTCAGTGTCACCCATCACCTTCACGACCGACGGTCGCGCATCCGTCACAGCACCGCCCAGAATCACTGCGGGATTCGGAATTTCCACCTCAGGGCCCGAGAGGGAACCCAGAGCAGAGAAGACACGGGGCACATCGGCGTTGCTGACCATGGCGCGCAGACCAACGAAGGCATCGCGCACCTGATTGGGCACTGCGGTATCGACGAAGACGAGCAGTCTGGACTGCTGAATCTGTGAGGCCATCGGCAACTGTGGCAAGAACGCGACAGCGCTCGCCACGATCCACGCCATGATGGCGAGCGCGGCCACCGCGAGGGCTGATCCCGCTGCGCTGTCGACCAAACGCGCGGGTCGCCACGTGATGGCGGCATGGAGCCTGCGTCCGAGCAGTGAGGTGACGAATTGCCCGATGAACGCAGCAATGATCACGCCAATGACCACAATGCCAACCCGAAACACGGGGTTGTCAGTCACAGATGTGGAGAAGCGAGGTAGGAAGAAGGCTGCGGCGAGTCCGGCACCAAGGAAACCCGCGAATGACAACGTGCCAGCGACGAAACCCTGTCGCCACCCGGCCCAGGCAAACACGATCACTGCCCCGACAAGCAGCCAGTCCACGAGATTCACGAAGTCACGGGCTCTTCGTCCATTGCCGCGACAACGTCGAGATCGACCATGACGGTGGGATCCCAGGGCAGCGCCAGTCCGGAGTGATCAAGGATCAGGTCGATCAGTCCGCCGGTGAAGCCCCAGACCAGCATGTCGTTCACCCGGAAACCCGGGCCGATGTAGCCCGAGGGATGCCGCACGCTGACGCGATTCACCGGATTGGTGAGATCAGCGATCCGCACGCGAGTTACCGACTCGACTTCCTCAGGCTCACGTGCCCACACCTCGCTGGGCTGCTCCCACCACGCGATCACCGGCGTGACGACGAACCCGCTGACGCTGAGCCACACATCGGGGAGTTGACCCAAGACACGAACTCCAGCGGCATCGAGCCCGGTCTCCTCGACTGCCTCGCGCAGGGCAGCAGCGCTCGAATCGAGATCGGCGGCGTCGACCGCGCCGCCCGGGAATGCCGGCTGTCCGGCATGGGCGCGCATGCGGGCTGCCCGTCGAATCAGCAGCACATCGGGGTCAGGGCCCTCGCCAAAGAGCATGAGAACTGCTGAATGTCGCCCCTGGCCATCGGTCGGGACGGCGTACTTCAGATGGTCAGCGTGAATCTCGCGCACGCAATCGACGACCGGGGTAAGCCAGGTAGGGAGCCCGTCCAGGGCGTCAGAATCAATCTTCCCCTCACGATTCCAGGTGCGGCTCGGCTCTAACACGTGCCCAGCGTACGTCCGCGGGGGACCTGGCCTGGTCCTTGAGTGGGCCATAGGCAAGAATGTGGACTACCTAGTAAATGATGAGGGAGGTCACAGTGGACGACGTGCTGATGCAGGCACCCTTGTTCGCCGCCCTGGATGCCGAGGGCGCTGCTGCCCTGCGGGCCAGCCTCGTCGAGATTCACGTGAGCAAGGGCGAAGAGCTCTTCACCGAAGGCCAGGATGGCGATCGCCTCTACGTGATCCTCGAAGGCAAGGTCAAGCTCGGCCAGTCATCGGCCGATGGCCGCGAGTCATTGATGCTGGTGCTCGGCCCTGGCGAGATGTGCGGCGAGCTCAGCCTGTTCGATCCTGGCCCCCGCCGCGCTACCGCGACCGCCCTCACTGAGGCAACCGTGCTCGGGCTCAGCCATGAGCAACTCGGCCCGTGGCTCGCAGGCCGCCCCGAAGTTGCCTCGGCCCTGCTTCAGGCTTTGGCCCGTCGTCTGCGCCGCACCAACGAGGCCATGGCCGATCTGGTCTTCTCCGATGTTCCCGGCCGTGTGGCAAAGGCCCTGATGGATCTGGGCGAGAAGTTCGGCCAGGTCACGCCCGACGGTCTGCTCGTCACCCACGACATGACCCAAGAAGAGCTTGCACAGCTCGTCGGCGCATCGCGCGAAACCGTGAACAAGGCACTTGCTGACTTCGCGCAGCGTGGTTGGATCCGCCTCGAGTCACGCCAGGTAATGATTCTTGACGTTGAGCGTTTGGGCCGCCGCGCACGTTAAGGCGGGATTTCTCATGACAACGCCCGGTACCGTCCTGCACTCCGAGTCAGTCGCCACCTCGATCGCCAACGCACAGGCGTGGCGAGTTCGATACGCGTCCTCGGATGAGAGCGGACGCGCGCAGGAATCGACTGGTCTGGTGATCGCTCCCACCCGCGCTGACGCCGATCGTCCCGTCCTTACCTGGTGTCACGGGACCACTGGTCTCGGAGATGCCTCCTGCCCCTCTGCTCAGCCTGATCCGGTACGCGAGCTCACCACGTACTTCACGGAAAACGCGAGCGCGCAAATCGATTACGGCGTGCCCGGTCTGCAGGCGATGGTCGATGCGGGATGGATCGTCTGCGCAACCGACTATCAGGGGCTCGGAACACCCGGCATGCACCAGTACATGGTGAGCCGCACCCAGGCTCGCGATGCACTCAACATCGTGCACGCTGCACGCTCGATGGGCATCGGCGCCGGAACGAAGGTTGGCGCGCTGGGATGGTCACAAGGAGGCGGAACGGCCGCTGCGCTCGCGGAACTGGATGCAGCGGACTTCGGTGACCTCACTCTCATCGGCACCGTACCGATGTCACCCGGCGTGACCTCGATCGCGATCAGTCACCCTGCAGGCCCGGCAGCGGCTCTCACCGATCCCACCGTGGCACCTGACTCGCACTTGATCATGATGCTTGCAGGCTGCGCCGCAGGCTTCCCCTTACTTGATCTCTCCGACGTGCTCAGTCCGCTCGGAATACGGATCGTCGACAACGCCTGGAACATCCAGCCTGTGCACCATCTCAATGACACTCTTGCCCGGCTCTTTCATCTCGAGGGGCAGATCCTTCAGGTCAACAAGGACGCCATGCCGGCGTGGCTCGACGCGTTCACGCAGGGCTCTGCCGCACGAGTGAAGCCGGCATGCCCAGTGCTCATGTGCCAGGACTCCTTCAGCGGTGGGACTGTCGTTCCCGTTGTCTGGCAGCAGGCTTACGCCGATGCAGTCACCCAACTCGGCGGCTCGGTCACGGTGCGCGACTATCCGAAGGATGACCACTTCTCCCTGCCACAAAGCTGCATCGGCGATGCCCTGACGTGGCTCAACTCACTTCTGTAATCAGGACGAGGGGTTCAGGAAATCCATCTGCGCCTGCACGCTGAGTTTCGCGGCACCCAGCAATCCAGGCGGAGTCTGCGCATAGACGATGGCGACGACGTCGTCCGCGGTTCGCGCGCCTGTGTCAAGTGCTTCCCGTACTTCATTGAGCCGCTCAGCCCGATGCTGCATGTACCACTGAATTCTCTCGGTGGGATCAGCCACCAATGGGCCGTGCCCGGGGTAGATGTTCGCGATGTCGTGAGCACTGATGGTTTCGGCCAGGGCATCGAGAGTTGTCAGGTATTCGTCGAGCTTGCCCTCCGGCCAGGCGATGACAGTGGTGCCACGGCCGAGCACCGTGTCACCGGTCAAGATCGAGGAGTCGCCTTCAACGCGGAAGGACAAAGAGTCGGCTGAGTGACCAGGCGTGGAGATCACGTCAACAACAAGCTCGCCGAGGGTGATGACCTCACCGCCGTGGAGACCCTCTCCCCCATGCACATGCTCAGGGTCAAGTGCACGTACTGGAGCGCCGCACATACGCGAGAGTGAGAGGGCACCGGCTGAATGATCGGCATGGCCATGGGTCAACAGGATCTGAGCGATTGCGCCGCGTTCGTCCACCATGGCAACGATGCGCTCGAGATGCTCAGCCGTGTCGGGCCCGGGATCAACAACGACAAAATCGGTTGAGCCGGGCTCGGCAAGTAGCCACGTGTTCGTGCCCTCGAGCGTCCAGGCTGAAGGGTTCGGTGCGAGCAGACAGGTACTCCAGTCGCTGACGACACCACCTGACCAAGCCTCTTCACCCCCCAGTGGAAGCTGACGCCCGCTCATCTGCTGATACCGCCGGTCTCCAGCTGCGCTGGAGGTACTACATCGGTCTCGATGATCTCCCCGGTGCGCTCATTGATGATGTGCCAACTCAAGTCGTTGTCTCCAATAGCCATCGCACGCGGCATGCGAGCGACGACATCGCGGGTCAATGCAGCATCGATTGCATCGGCCGCTGTGTCGAAATTCGCGAGGAAGCGCAGCATCTCAAGGGTCGGACGCAGCATCGGAAGCTCATCGCGCAAGTAGCGGTCAAGGGCATCCGTGGGGCGAATCCACTCCGCGTGATCGGCCTCGGCCGATGCCACGTAGGCGTCTTGGCACTCGGGAATCCTGGCAATGAAGAACCGCACATCAAATCTACGAGTCTCGTGTTCGGGGGTCACCCAATGATCGGTGAGGACGACGTCACGTGCTTCGACGAAATCAACTCCGGCTTCCTCGCGAGTCTCGCGAATCGCACAGGCGAGAAGTGCGCGGAACTCGCGTTCCGTCGCGCTTGCGCGCACCGCGTTTGCCTGGGCGAACTCCGCATCGAGGGCTTTGGTGATCGCGTCCGCGAAATCGGCCTCATCGAGGGCGCCGCCTGGGTACACCGACATCCCTGGGGCGAACTTCATCGTGAGCGGCCGACGCATGAGGAAGGTCTCGACACCAGCAGCACCGTCGCGAATGAGCACGAGAGTCGACGCCGGCCTGGGAACAGGCGGAACCCACTCCTGCGAACCGGATGCGAGCAGGAGGGCACGCTCGCGAACGACTGACATGACTAGTCGGCTACCTCGACGATGACCTCGACCTCAACGGGCGCATTTCGGGGAAGAACGGCGACACCCACAGCGGACCGTGCATGCCTGCCGGCTTCTCCAAATGCCTCGAGCAGCAGATTGCTCGCGCCGTTCATCACGGCAGGCTGGCCCGAGAAGTCAGGATCACTCGCGACGAACCCGACAACCTTGACGACTCGTACCACCTTGTCGAGATCGCCGATCACTGACTTGATCGCCGCGATGGCATTGAGCGCGCAACGGGCAGCGAGTTCCGCGGCTTGCTCGGGCTCGATCTCGTTACCGACCTTTCCAGTTGCGATCAATTCGCCATCGATCACGGGGAGTTGACCCGAGGTGTAGATGTACCGACCGGCAAGGACTGCGGGAACGTAGGCGGCCAGGGGCGTGGAAGCCTCGGGCAGTGAATAGCCGGCGGCAGTCAGTCGCATTTCAACTGTTGACATGCTCACCCCACCGGTCGCTTCATGTAGGCAATGAGGTTCTCCGAGTTCGGGCCCGGAACTACCTGAATGAGCTCCCAGCCATCAAGACCCCAGTTGTCGAGGATCTGCTTGGTGGCATGTACGAGCAGCGGCACTGTGGCGTATTCCCATTTCGTCATGGAATGACAGTAGTAGGTGACCGCGGGTTAGCGCATAGGCTGGTTCCGTGAGCGATGCGCAGTTGTGGCCTGGAGTCGACCTGCATGTCGTATCCGGCAAGGGGGGCACCGGAAAAACGACGGTGGCGGCCTCCTTGGCACTCGCCCTCGCTCAGGGTGGCAAGCGCACCTTGCTGATGGAGGTCGAGGGCCGTCAAGGCATCGCGCAACTCTTCGACACGGCGCCGCTGCCCTATGAGGAGCGGATGATCGCGGTGGCTCCAGATGGTGGCGAGGTCTGGGCTCTAGCCGTCGATCCGCAGGAGGCTCTGCTCGATTACCTAGAGCAGTTCTACAACCTCCGCCGCGCAGGAGCCGCTCTGAAGAAGATGGGCGCTGTCGACTTCGCTACGACGATCGCCCCCGGCCTTCGAGACGTCCTCCTGACCGGCAAGGCCGTCGAGGTCGTGAGGCGCAAACCCGAGGACAAGAAGAACCATTACGACGCGGTCGTCATCGACGCTCCTCCGACCGGTCGCATCACCAAGTTCTTGAACGTCAACTCCGAGATGTCCGGGCTGGCCAAGGTAGGCCCGATTCGCAATCATGCCGATCTCGTGATGAGCGTCATTGCATCTCCACGCACCGCAGTCCACCTCGTGACCTTGCTCGAGGAGATGCCCGTGCAGGAGACCATCGACGGAATTGCAGAGCTCACCTCAGCAGGACTGAGCGTCGGGTCGGTCTTCATCAATATGACTCGTCCTTCGGTGCTGACCGATGAGCAACGTGCTGCCGCACTTGCGGGCACGCTGCCACTCGAGCAGCTCGGGACTGACCTCGCCTCGGTAGGAATTCAGGCTGAACCGCTCGCCACGGAGTTAGCAGTAGAAGCGCGCGACTACGCACTGCGCATTGCTCTCGAGGGCCGCGAACTTCAACGCATCGACGAGTTGAGTCTTCGGCATCTCACCTTGCCCTTGCTGCCCGGGGGCGTGGACCTCGGCGGTCTATACGCACTCGCCGCGTGCCTGCGAGCCGAGGGAGTGAGATGACCTCGTTCGAGAATGCGCCGTCGCTCGATATCGACGCCCTCCTCGCCGACCACGGGATCAAGATCCTGGTGTGCACAGGTGCTGGTGGCGTGGGCAAGACGACGACCGCTGCCGCGCTGGCACTTCGCGCAGCCGAGCACGGCCGCAAGGTGTGCGTGCTGACAATCGACCCGGCGCGCCGACTCGCACAGGCACTCGGCCTGACCAGCCTTGACAACACTCCGCGCGAGGTGGTCGGCATTCATTCGGCCGATGGCACCGGTTCTCTCCACGCGATGATGCTCGACATGAAGCGCACCTTCGACGAGGTCGTCGAGACGAATGCTGATCCCGAGCGCGCCAAGCAAATCCTGGAGAACCCTTTTTACCAAGCGCTTTCCTCGTCATTCGCCGGCACGCAGGAATACATGGCCATGGAGAAACTCGGTCAGCTCAGTGCTCGAGCGGAGCTCGAAGGCACGTGGGATCTCATCATCGTCGACACCCCGCCCTCGCGCAGCGCACTCGATTTCCTCGACGCTCCCGCGCGATTGGGCTCCTTCCTCGACGGCAAGTTCATCCGAATCCTGACTGCACCTGCACGCTCTGCAGGGCGCGGTATCGGGAAGATCGCCGCAATGGGCTTCGGCATCTTTACCGGCGTACTCAACAAGATCCTCGGGACACAGGTGCTCACCGATGTCGGCACGTTCATTGCCGCAATCGACACGACTTTCGGCGGTTTCCGCGAACGCGCCGACAAGACTTACACGCTTCTCAAGGAGCCCAGCAGTCGCTTCATTGTTATCGCCGCACCTGAGCCCGATGCCCTGCGCGAGGCCGCGTACTTCGTGGAACGGCTCAAGGCCGACTCGATGCCACTCGCAGGCCTCGTTCTCAACCGAGTGCAGTACATCGACGCACCCGAGTTTTCTGCGGATCGCGCTCGGGTCGCCGCGCAGTCACTCAAGGACAGCGGACATGAGCTGACCGCCGCGCTTCTGGGCATTCACGCGAATCGGCAGGCGCAGGCTGAAAGGCAGCGGCATCTGGCGGAGCGATTCACCGCTGCACACCCGAGCGTGCCCGTGGCGATGATGCCGGCCATGGCAGAGGACATCCATGATCTGGCGGGCCTGCGGGGGATCGGAGATTTTCTCGCGAAGGTAACGGGAACAGCCCAGAGCGGATGACCTGTCGGCGCACGCAGACTACTCAGGTAGGAAAACACGTGGCCGGGTTGAGATATGTGCGCGCCATATGAGTGGCAACACCAATCGATCAGGCGAACGATGTTCCGTGCGCGTCGAGATCCGCGCACACCCCTCTAGTGTCGAGCAGCCAACATCGGAACCGGGCGCCAAGCCACCAAGGCGACACCGAGAACCGCTAGGACGGGCACAATGAGGAATGCCCATTGCAGTCCGAATCCATCTGCGAGCGCACCGAGTGCAAATGGTGCAATCATCACGGCGATTCCCGCGGCCATCGTGCCCGTTCCGGAAGCTCGATCAGCGAATTGCGGCGCGCTACGAATGGATCGGCCGATAGCCAGGGGCCAATGCAAGCCGACTCCGCAGCCCGTAATCACCAGAAAAATCAACATCAGGGCGACATTGGGAATGGACCACACGACCAGGAATGCCAGTCCGCTGAGTGCGAAAGCGCCAATGAGGAGTCGCTCTGGGTTCATCCGTTCGGCTATCCGACTGCCGACGACCCTGCCAATCAAGAGTCCAATCACGATACTGACCAGGGCAGCCTGCTCAGCGCCCCCGCCTAGTCCACCGCGTTCTTTCAGGTAATCAGTGCTCCACAGCGCCAGGCAGTATTCAATCCCCGCGGCGGGGAGCATGGTGAGCGCCGTCCACCAGAAAAGTCTCGGCAGATCTCGAACCTTGCTCGGAAGTTCGCGGGCATCTCCCTGCCCGTCGTATTCGCGGACGTTTCGGCCACGAAGCATCTCGACAAGGAGAAAGCACAGCGCGACGGTCCAGAGTGCAGGGCGCCAACCCCAGCCAATCGCTATGCACACTCCCGCGACCACAGGTCCGATGAAGCTAGCGATCGCTGCTATCGCGCTTGCCTCGGACAAGGCCGCCGGCGCAGCAAGTCCTTGCTGGGCACTAACAAATGCGCTCACCCCCGAAACAGCCAGTGCACCACCGCATGCGGCGACGAACGTTCCAGTGAGTGTGACTGCGAAGGGAAGACCACTGGTGATGATCAGGATGCCAACGATGACAGTTACCGACCCAAGGCGCATGCTCCCTCCGCGCCCGAGTCGGCCCGCGACCTTGGCATTTAGTCCGGACATGACAACGAGTCCCAACGCAATCGCCGTGCCGTAAAGCCCGGCCATCGTGAGGGAAATCCCTTGCTCATCCGACAGGGACGCGCGCGTGGCTCCGAAGGCGTAGACCCAAGCGCCATAGGCGCCCATGAGGAGGTAAGTGACCCAGGTTGTCCTCGTCCGGATTGGCCGCAATAGACCAGCCTGATTGTTCTCCATACCGCAAGTGAATCGGATGTTCGTCGAGAATTTCACGGTTACGTCGACTGTTCACCTGGCTTCGATGAATCCAAAGGCTGTCACTGAGTCGTTACCCGAAGATGGTCAACACCACCGTGTCCGATGCATCCCGATTTGTGTGGCGTGCAAAAAGGCGGAGAAGCGTTACGAGACCGCGCCGATCCGACCGGTGAGGATGCTCTGGCGATCGAATTCATCCTGAGCCGTCTGGAGCAGGTGGCGCCACGAGGTGACATTCGGACGACGGCGGAGCAGTGCGCGACGCTCACGCTCGGTCATACCGCCCCAGACGCCGAACTCGACGCGGTTGTCGAGAGCATCGGCCAGGCAGTCGGTGCGTACAACGCACCCGGAGCAAATGGCCTTAGCCCGGTTCTGGGCTGCTCCTTGAACAAAGAGGGTGTCAGGGTCTGAAGTCCGGCACGCGGCCTGTGCTGCCCAAGCTGAGTCGACCGACATCTACTACGACCACCCCTTCAGTTGCTGGCTGTTTCTGTTCTCACTGTGCGGTTACTGCTGATGGCGGACGCTACGCCCCATGCGCCTGCCCATACAGGCTCTAAAGAACTATTCCTGACTAGTTAATTAGTGTCAATAGCCCCCATGGACGCCGCCGCCTAGAGAGGACGTCGCGCGCCGCAGCATCCAAGGGAACAGGCCGACTTACGCTGGCGTCTGATGAGTATGCCCACGAACCGCCGACGACCCCTGAGCGCCCTCGGGCGCCTCGGGGCGCTGCTTGGGGTCATCGTGGCAACTGGCGTCGTAGCCGCCCTCATAGCGGTGCCGTTCGTCGGCGGTCTCGGGGTGCTCACCAAGAGTGCCGTGCAGAACTTCGAAGCCCTGCCGGCCTCCCTCGATACGCCACCACTGCCCCAACGCACCGTGATTTTGGCTTCCGACGGAACCACGTTGGCAACCCTGTATTACCAAAATCGTGTCGAGGTACCCCTGGGCGAGATCGCCCCCGTCATGCGCCAGGCCATCGTCGCCGTCGAGGATTCCCGTTACCTCCAGCACCGCGGTTTCGATTTCCGCGGAGGTGTCCGCGCCCTGGCCTCGAATACTTCCTCCGGCGGTGTGCAGGAGGGGGCCTCCACGCTGACCATGCAGTACATCAAGAACGTGCTCGTGACCGAGGCCAGCAACGGTGCCGAGCTCGAGGCAGCTCGCGGACGCAGCGCCACCCGCAAGCTGCGTGAGGTGCGACTCGCCCTTGCACTCGAGAAGCGCTACTCGAAGGCAGAAATCCTGCAGCGCTACCTGAACATCGCCTACTTCGGATCAGGTGCATACGGCGTAGAAGCAGCGTCACGTCGTTACTTCTCCAAGCCCGCATCAGCGCTCACGCTCACCGAGGCAGCCACCCTCGCCGGCATAGTTCAGCAGCCCACGGCATTTGATCCGCTGCGCAATCCCGATCTTTCCGCCAAGCGACGCAATGTTGTCCTGCGTCGCATGGCGGATCAGGGATACATCACGTCAAATCAGGCCGAACAAGCATCGCTGACTCCAATGTCGTCAGTACTCGCACCCTCGCGCGTCACCAATGGCTGCACCACCTCCTACGCACCGTTCTTCTGCGATTACGTGCTGCACATGATCCGCAACGATCCGACCTTCGGAGATACCCCCGAAGCCCGCGAGGCATTTCTCAAGCGCGGCGGGTACACGATTCGCACCACCCTGGATGCGAAGGCGCAGCAGGCGGCATTTACCGCGGTGACGTCAAAGATTCCGATTGAAGACGAGAGCAAGCGCGCGGCCGCGATCACGATGATCCAGCCGGGCACCGGCAACGTGCTCGCGATGGCTCAGAACCGACTTTGGGGAACGTCAGGGCCCGGTCGAACTACGTACAACTACAACGTCGATCGCGAGGCCGGTGGCACCATCGGTATGCAGGCTGGCTCTACTTTCAAGATCTTCACCCTCGCCGCTGCGCTCGAGGCCGGGATCTCCCCCCAGGAGTACATCTCGTCGCCGAGTCCCAATACGTTCGAGAACTTCGTCAACTGCGAGACGGGCGTGTCCTACGGCCCGATCACCGTGCGCAACAGCACCGGTGCGGGCACATTCAACATGGCTCAGGCAACGGCGTACTCGATCAACACCTACTTCATGGCCCTTGAAGAACGCACCGGCCTTTGCCGTCCACCTGAGATCGCGGAGTCGATGGGCGTTCGACTCGGCTCGGGTGAACCCCTCCTGCGAGTTCCTTCATTCACCCTCGGCACGATGGAGGTCACGCCACTGCAAGTGGCCAATGCTTACGCCACGTTTGCCAACCACGGTTCGTATTGCACTCCCCGCGTGCTGCTCGACATTCGCGATCGCGACGGGCGTGCAGTGCCTGTCCCCCCAGTCAATTGCACACAGGTGCTCACTCGCGATGTCGCGGACTCAGTGACAGCCCTGCTGACAGGCGTGATCGACGGAAACATCGGTGGACGCACAGGTCAGGCGATGTCACTCGCCGATCGGCCCGCGGCTGGCAAGACCGGTACGACCAATGAGTCTGCAGCGGTCTGGTTCGCCGGATACACGCCCGATATCTCTGCTGCAGTGTGGGTTGGCGATCCACGCGGCGGCTACGGCTTCCCAATGAAGGACGTCACGATTGCGGGTCGCTACTACTCGCAGGTGTTCGGCAGCACGCTGCCAGGCCCGATCTGGAAAGAGGCGATGGCCGGTGCCTCGGAGGGTAAGGCCGCGAACAACTTCATCCTGCAGTCGAGTGTCGGGCTCCAGCCGGCGCGCGGCGCATCGGTGGGCTATCTGGATCGCAATACTCTCCCCGTACCGATAGATGCAGAGTTTGAGTTCACGAATCCTGAACTGGTCGTGCCCGAGGCGGAGCCGACGTTGGAAGAAGCTCCGATCGACCCTGCGACGTCGGGACAAGACCCGGCACCCGTGCCACAGGATCCAGCTCCCGTCGTTGGTCAGTAGAAGATTTAGCCGAGTGCAGCGCGCACGATGGCAGCAACCTGACCGCCGTCAGCCTTGCCCTTGACCTGCGGTTGCACGATCTTCATGACCGCACCGAGGTTCTGCGCACCGGTGCCTACCTCAGCCACTGCGGCGTCGACGATGACGCGAATTTCATCCTCGGTCATTTGCTCCGGAAGGTAGGCGGTGAGCACGCCAAGCTCAGCGCGCTCGCGGTCGGCCCGATCAGGGTGACCTGCAGAGTCGAATGCCTCGGCTGCCTCGCGGCGCTTCTTGGCCTCTCGACCAAGCACGGTGATGACCTCGTCATCGCTGAGCGCGCGCGCCGACTTGCCCGAGACCTCCTCATTGGTGATGGCGGTCAATGCCATCCGAAGGGTTGCGGCAGTCAGCTCGTCACGAGCCTTCATCGCCGTGGTGAGATTCGCCTGCAAGGTCTCCTTGAGTGTGCTCATTTTCGTATTCTCGCACCCTTCATGCCACGATCTGACCATGCGCACTCCCGCGAAGGCCGCCCTCGGCATGCTTGCCCTGGGTGCTGCGGGTCTTGTCTACTCGGCCTGGGAAGCTCAGAACTACACGCTGCGTCGAGCCACTGTGCCCGCACTGAGTGAGGGTCAGCCCGAGCTTCGCATTCTTCATCTCTCCGATCTTCATCTTGTTCCCGGACAAAAGAAGAAGAAGGAGTGGGTGCGCTCACTGCGTGAATTACGGCCCGACGCCGTCATCGCGACTGGTGACTTCCTCTCGCATCCCGATGCAGTTCCGGAAGCCCTTGATGCGCTTGATGCCGTGCTCGATATCCCCGGTGCGTTCGTCCTCGGCAGCAATGACTACTTCGCGCCTCGCCCGCTGAATCCGGCGCAGTACCTCCGCGGCCCTTCTCAGCTTGAGCCGAGTCGACCGATGCTGCCGTGGCCCGATCTCGTCGCGGGGCTTACCGATGCCGGCTGGCTTGACCTATCGAATGCGCGTGCGGTTCTCGAGATCGACGGTCGCACGATCGACCTGCGCGGTGTCGATGACCCGCATATCGCGCGTGATCGCTATGACGACGTGGCCGGTGCATTTTCTGACGATGCCGACCTCGCACTCGGTGTGGTGCACGCACCGTATCTACGCGTGCTCGACGGCATGGCCGCCGACGGCGCTGACCTCATCCTCGCCGGGCACACTCACGGTGGTCAGCTCGCACTGCCCGGATTCGGCGCGTTGGTCACCAACTGCGATCTCGACCGCAAGCGGGCCAAGGGCCTTTCGTCGCACCAGGGCTCCCATCTGCACGTCTCTGCAGGCCTCGGCACCTCTCCTTACGCACCCGTTCGGTTTGCCTGCCCGCCTGAGGCCACCTTGCTCACCGTGACCGGTCGCTGAGCACCTCCGTGGCTGGGCTAGACTCATGCAGCCTTCGGGGTGTAGCGCAGCTTGGTAGCGCGCTTCGTTCGGGACGAAGAGGTCGTGGGTTCGAATCCCGCCACCCCGACTCAGGATCGGGGGCCGAGAAATCGGCCCCCGATCGCTTCTTGGCAGGAGTCTGATGAGCACACCTGATCGCCGCCCCAAGGCTGCTGACCTGGGCAAGACCTCCGGCGCTTTCGTACGCTCTGCCGGCTGGCGCTCAGTGAACCTGCACACTCATATCTCGCTCGTGAACCGTTACGTCTACTTCGAGGTTCCCAAGGCTGGCTGCGGCACCATGAAGGCAACCCTCGGCGGGCTAGAAGCTGCTCGGCTTGGGCCAGGTGCAGTTGAACGAGTTCAGGAGCGCCCCCATGATCGCTCGCTGATGACGCCCTTCATCAAGCCCTTCCAGTTGCCGGCTGATCAACTCGAGGATGTCCTCACCTCTCGGAAGTTCAATCGGTTCTCGGTTGTGCGCGAACCGGCATCACGCCTGCTCTCCGGCTACCTCGAGAAGATCTGCCAGGGCCTTCAGCAGGCGCAGCCGATCTTCGACATCCTCGTTGAGCAAGGGCACGCACCCGAGTCGCCCAGTGACATCTCATTCGCTCAATTCATCGACGTCGTGACCGCATTGCCCTCGCGCGATCAGGATCCCCACTGGCGCCGGCAGACCGATCAGATCGGTTGCGGCATCGTGAAGTTCGACGACGTCATTCGACTGAACGAGCTCGATTCGTCATGGGACAAAGTTGCGAAGCTCACTCGCACGCCGGACTTGCAGGATCAGTTCTTCTGCCGCAACTCCACGGGTGCGAGCTCGAAGATCACTGACTTTTACACTCCCGAGCTTCTCGCCAAGGTCGTTGAGGCGTACGCCGACGACTACAAAGAGTTCGGCTTCGCTGTTCCATCGCTCAGCCGCTAGCCGCAGAAGCTACGCCAGATCGGCAGCGACGATCTCGGCGATCTGCACGGCATTGAGGGCCGCGCCCTTGCGGAGATTGTCATTACTGATGAACAGCGCAATACCGCGACCGCCAGACACGCTCTGATCCGCGCGGATTCGCCCGACGAACGACGGGTCAGCGCCGGCAGCCTGCAACGGAGTCGGCACGTCGGTGACCTCGACACCAGGTGCGCTTTCGAGCAGCTCGGTTGCGCGCTCGGGCGAGATCGGACGCGTGAACTCTGCGTTAATCGCCAGTGAGTGACCGGAGAAGACCGGCACGCGCACGCATGTGCCAGAGACGAGAAGATCGGGAATGCCGAGGATCTTGCGGCTCTCATTGCGCAGCTTCTGCTCTTCGTCGGTCTCGAGTGAACCGTCACCGGCGATGCTGCCGGCCAGCGGAACAACATCGAAAGCGATGGTGCGCACGTACTTGTTCGGCGAGGGGAATGTGACTGCCGAGCCGTCGTGGGTGAGGGCAGCGATGTCCTGGGTGACGGCCGCGCGAATCTGAGCCTCGAGCTCTTCCACGCCAGCAAGACCACTACCGGAAACTGCCTGGTACGAGCTGACGATCAGGCGCTCGAGGCCTGCTTCTTCGTGCAACGGGCGCAACACGGGCATTGCCGCCATCGTGGTGCAGTTCGGGTTGGCGATGATGCCCTTCTTGGCATCCTTGATCGCCTCGGGGTTCACCTCGCTGACCACCAGGGGAACGTCGGGATCCATGCGGAATGCCGACGAGTTGTCGATAACGATTGCGCCGGCCTCGGCAAAGCGCGGGCCTTGGGCCTTCGAGGTTGCTCCACCAGCGGAGAACAACGCGATATCGATGCCCGAGACGTCTGCGGTGGCCGCGTCTTCGACGACGATCTCGCCGCCCTTCCAGGGAAGAGTCGAGCCAGCCGAGCGAGCAGAGGCGAAGAAGCGGATGCTTTCGAGGGGGAAGTCGCGCTCTTCCAGCAGACGGCGCATGACTGCACCCACCTGACCGGTCGCACCGACAACTGCGACAACAGGCTTGCGGCTCATCGGCCGGTACCTCCGTACACAACTGCCTCGCCATCGGCATCGAGACCGAATGCGGTGTGCAGCGCCTGCACGGCCTTCTTGGCGTCACCGACGCGGGTCACGACGGAGATGCGAATCTCGGAAGTCGAGATCATCTCGACGTTGATGCCGCTCTGGGCGAGGGCAGCAAAGAAAGTTGCGGAGACGCCCGGATGCGAGCGCATGCCCGCACCGACGAGCGACACCTTGGCGATCTCCTCGTCGATGATGAGGTCTTCGAAGGCAATCTCAGTGCGCTTGGACTCAATGGCAGCAAGCGCCTTCTTCGCCGAGCCCGACGGAGTTGTGAAAGTGACGTCGGTGCGACCGGTTGATGCGGCCGAGACGTTCTGCACGATCATGTCGATGTTCACGCCGGCATCAGCGAGCGCGCCGAAGATAGCTGCGGCCTGACCGGGCTTGTCGGGAACTCCGACCACAGTGATCTTGGCATCGTTCACGTCAGCGGCGACACCGGAGATGATCGGTTGTTCCATAGCTTTTCCTTCGGCAATTGCAGCCGCGATGGCTGCAGGTGACATCACGAGAGTGCCCTCGCGGTGCGAGAACGACGAACGAACGTGGATGGGGAGATCGAAGCGGCGCGCGTACTCGACGCAGCGCAGGTGGAGCACCTTGGCGCCAACGGCTGCCAGCTCGAGCATTTCCTCGTAGGTAATGAACGGAACCTGGCGAGCTGCGGGAACTACGCGCGGATCGGCACTGAAGACGCCGTCGACGTCGGTGAAGATCTCGCAAACAGAGGCCTTGAGTGCCGCGGCCAGGGCTACGGCCGTGGTGTCGGAGCCGCCGCGACCAAGGGTGGTGACGTCCTTGGTGTCCTGGGCAACACCCTGGAAGCCGGCGACGATCGGGATAGCGCCCTCAGCGAGTGCCTCCTGAATACGACCGGGAGTGACATCGATGATGCGCGCAGCGCCATGGGCGGAGTCAGTGATCAGGCCGGCCTGGGAGCCCGTGTACGAGCGGCCGTCTTCGCCGAGGTCGGCGATCGCCATGGCCAGCACGGCCATCGAAATGCGCTCGCCGGCGGTCAGGAGCATGTCGAGCTCGCGCGAGGGGGGCTCGGGTGAGACCTGCTCGGCGAGGTCGAGAAGTTCATCGGTGGTGTCGCCCATCGCGGACACCACGACGACAACCTCGTTGCCGGCGCGCTTAGTCTCGACAATGCGCTTCGCGACGCGCTTGACGCTTTCGGCATCAGCAACGCTGGAACCACCAAATTTCTGAACGATCAGAGCCACAAGACTTAATTCTATTGGTCGCGCTTACATGGCGAAAATCGGGCGGAACGTGCCTCAGACGCGACGGCGGCCCTCGAAGGCCCGGCCCAGGGTGACCTCATCGGCGTACTCGAGATCGCCGCCCACCGGCAGGCCGCTGGCCAGCCGGGAGACCGCTACTTCCAGCGGGCTGATCAGCCGAGCCAGGTAAGTAGCCGTGGCCTCGCCCTCGAGGTTGGGGTCGGTGGCCAAGATGACTTCGGTGATGGAAGTGTCGGAGAGTCGGCTCATCAGCTCGCGGATGCGCAGATCGTCGGGGCCGATGCCCTCGATGGGGCTAATCGCCCCGCCCAGCACGTGATACCTACCCTTAAACTCGCGCGTCTTCTCGATCGCGACGACATCCTTGGGCTCTTCGACCACGCACAAGATCGTGAGATCGCGACGCGGATCACGGCAGATGCGGCACTGATCCTCTTCGGCGACATTTCCGCAGATAGTGCAGAAGCGCACTTTCTCCTTCACCTCGCGCAAGGCGTCAACGAGGCGTTGCACGTCGATGGGATCCGCAGCCAGGATGTGGAAGGCAATGCGCTGCGCGCTCTTGGGCCCGACACCGGGAAGCCGGCCGAGCTCATCGATCAGGTCTTGAACTACGCCTTCGTACATCATTAGTTCTCGATCTCACCGATCTGCGTGCCGCCGAGCTCGCGCATGATCAAGTCGACACCTGAGGTGTCATCGAGATCCTCGTCATCAATGCTGGGCGCATCGGGCTCGACCACGATGGCGACAGCAGGTGCTGATGAATCACCGGAATCGTCTG
>JBIJBU010000195.1:0-3054 GCA_044345075.1 Candidatus Nanopelagicales bacterium
CGTTCGTCACGGCCCCACGAGAGCTCATAGAGATGGGCGCCGGTGGCATCACCGACAGCGCGCTGCAAGGTGGCGACCGGAGTGTTGGCGATATCGCCGACCGTGCGCAGGCCTAGCCGCACCAGTTGCTCCTCGGTCTTCTCGCCCACGCCCCATAGAGCGCCGACCGGCAGCGGATGCAAGAACGCGATGACCTCGTTCTGCGGGATCACCAGCAGGCCATCGGGCTTGCAGCGCGTGGAACCGAGCTTGGCCACGAACTTGCTGCTGGCGACACCCACGGAGCAGGTGATGCCCTGCTCATCTGACACACGTGAGCGAATGAGCTCGGCTATCGAGGTCGGTGTGCCCAACCGTCGCACAGCACCTGACACGTCGAGGAAGGCTTCGTCGAGACTCAGCGGTTCAACCAGCGGCGTGATCGACGCGAAGATCGCCATCACCCCGCGGCTGACCTCTGCGTACTCGCCGTGATCGGGCTCGATGAAGATCGCATTCGGCGCAAGCCTGCGCGCACGTGACACGGGCATGGCGGAGTGAATGCCCAGGGCACGTGCTTCATAGGTTGCCGAGAGCACGACTCCCCTGCCAGCACTGCCGCCCACCACCACGGGCAGGCCATGCAGTTCGGGGCGCGTGCGCAAGGACACCGACGCATAGAAGGCGTCCATATCGACATGCAAGATCGTGCAGCCGGTGTCGTCGGTGCCCAGGCCGAGTGCGCCCTGCTGGCGGCGCACCTGGTTACGGCTCATAGACCCATCATCCTGTGCTCGCTGTCGGTAATGGGTGATGCATGGCCGCAGCCCTACTCACTGGCACCTGGGCTGCGATGCCACAAAGCCGACGACGGCTTGCGCACATCACCACCGGCCGGACGCACATCGGCATACGGAGACTGGCGGTAGCCGCTGGAATGCACGAGCACCCGCCTGCCCGAGATCTCGGCATCTGGTTGATCGTCATCGATCATCTGCCACACCGCCGCTGCGCCACCGGCCCGCCACACCTCGCGCACCTGACCGAGCTCCCAGCAGCCGGTGGCTCGTACCGAGACTCCGCGCGGGCCGGTGCGGCGCACGAACCCGCGAATGAGCATTACCCAGGAGCCGAAGACCGTGCCCGCGAAGTCGCCTTGGGCATCGTCGAAGAAGGTGGCATCGATCGGGCCAGTGGAGTCATCCAGGGTCACGAAGATGACACGACGGCCACTGCGCACGGGCGGGGTCTGCACCGAGACCTTCACCCCGGCGATCAGTACCTGCTGCTGCGATCTGCAGTTCAGCAGCGCATCGGCATGGGTGGCACCGATTGATGTCAGCAGATCGTCGTAGAACTCCATCACGTGATGACTGACATCCATGCCGAGGACATCGATCTCGGCGCGCACGCGATCAGCGGCACTCATCTCGGGCAGGCCTGACGGCGTGAGATCGGCCAGGTCGTCAGCGAGATCAAAGGTGAGCTGCGCAGTGCTGACGCCGGTGCCCATGCGCTCAAGATCGGCGACCTGCAACAGAAGATCACGACGAGTGAGCGCACCGCGGCGCTGCGTGCCGCCGAAACGGTAGAGCGAATCGAAAGCACCCGCGACCACGAGATTCTCGGCCACCGGACGCGAGATACGTGCGCGATGCCACAGATCAGCCAGCGAGGAGTACGGACGACCGTTGATCACTCGCTCGACTTCGTCGTCACTGATGCCCTTCACATCGCTGAGCGGAAGCCGGATGCCCTGCTTGCCTTCGTCGTCGACGACGAGTCGGTAGACATCATCGGAGTCATTGACGTCGAGACCGTGAATCTCGACACCGAAGTGACGCGCATCGTCAAGGATCAACCGCTTCGGATACATACCCGGGTCATGGGTGAGCAGGCCCGCATAGAACGCGGCCGGGTAATGGGTCTTCAGCCATGCGGACTGATACGTGGGCAGGGCGAAGGCTGCGGCATGGGCCTTGCAGAAGCCGAAGGAGGCAAAGGCACGCAAGACCTCCCAGACCTGCTCGACGACATTAAGTCGATAACCGCGGCGCAGTGCTGCCGGATAGAACCAGGCCCGTACATCATCGAGCCCCTCGGAGGAACCCATTGATCGGCGGATCTCATCGGCCTGCGCCAGTGAGCAGTCGGTGAACACCGCGAGGATGCGCAGCACCTGCTCGTGGAAGACCACCACGCCGTAGGTCTCCTCGAGCGCGGGGCGTAAATCGTCATGCAAGTACTGCGGCTCGCACCAGCCCTGCCGGGCGCGCAGGAACGGATGGATCATGTCGGACTTCACCGGGCCCGGACGAAACAGCGAGATATCGATGATGAGATCGCCGAAGGTCTCGGGCGCGAACTTGCCGATGAGTTCGCGTTGCCCCGGTGATTCGATCTGGAAGCAGCCCAGCGTGCGCGTGGTGCGAATGAGCTCGAAGGTCGCCGGATCGTCGAGGCTGTCGGAGTCGAGCTCGATCAATTCACCGGTGACCCGCTTCGTCTCGGTGATCGCATGCGCCATTGCCGATTGCATGCGCACGCCGAGTACATCGAGCTTGAGCAGGCCGAGGCGCTCGACGTCATCCTTGTCGAATTGACTCATCGGGAAGCCGGCAGCGCTGCGCTCAACCGGCGTGCGATCGAGCAGTGTGGCATCGGAGAGCAGAACACCGCACGGGTGCAGGGCAACGTGACGCGGCAGGCCGTCGAGACCCTCGACCAGTGAGAGGAAGGAGTCGAGCTCACCGCGTGCGGCCATGCGACCGAATCCGGAGGAGCGCAGCTCGGGAAGATCAGCAAGCGCAGCCCGCGCCTTGCTCGCACGAATATGCGGAAAGGACTTCGCGAAGGCACCCACCTCACCCGGGGGCATGCCGAGCGCTGCACCAACATCGCGAATCGCATGACGCACGCGATAGGTCTCCATCATCGATACGCAGGCGCAGCGCTGTTCGCCGAAGCGCTCGAGAATCCAGTCGTAGATCTCCTCGCGGCGGGCGGACTCGACATCGATGTCGATATCGGGCAGCTCGCGTCGCAGCGACGAGAGGAAGCGTTCCATCAATAGCC
>JBIJBU010000196.1:0-3038 GCA_044345075.1 Candidatus Nanopelagicales bacterium
TCAGAGATCCGTCTGGCCGACTGAGGATTTCGAGCTTGCCCGCTCCGTAGTGGAGACTGATATCCCCGAGACCGATCTGTTCGCAGGACTGAGGCAACCATGATCTATGCAGACCCCACTGATGACCTCAACTCTGTCATCGACGGGGCCGGCCCGATTGCCGGCCTCTTCATCCTGCTGCTGGGTATTGCGATCTTCATCATCTGGAAGTCGATGAACCGGCAGATCAAGAAGATCAACCCCACGCTTCCGCCCGGCCGTTCCGATCGCCTTCGCATGGCTGATGAGGAGTACACGGCGGAGGCGGAGGCGCGCGGCGCCGAGGAAGCGCGAGAAGCCGAGGAGCCGAAACCTGCCGATGGCTAGTCGCATGCTGCGTCTTGCGCTGACCCCGCGTTGGATAGCGCTGGGCATTCTCGCCATCGCATTGATTGCCGGCTGCGTACTTCTTGGTCGTTGGCAGTGGGATCGCACGTCCGACATCCTCGCTGCGGAGCGTGCAGCCCAAGGTGCGCCGATCTCGGTCACCGAGGTCGCGGCGCCAGGCAAGGAGATCGACGGCGCGGATATCGGTCGACAGATCGTGGCTACCGGCACCTATCTGGCTGACCTGCAGGTATCCGTGACCAATCGAGTCCTTCGCGACGAAATAGGCATCTGGGTAGTGACACCGTTGCAGTTGGCCGACGGCACATTGGTCGCAGTCAACCGGGGGTGGTTACCTGATGCGAACGCCGACGGTTTCGTCCCGCCATCCGGCGAGGTAACCGTGCAGGGCACGTACACGCCCGATGAGGAGTTCTACTCAGATGCCCCGGTGGTGCAGGGCACGGCGGTGACAATCTCCGGCAGCGCGCTTGGCGATCGCTGGGAGCTCCCGACCCGCACCGGGTATTTGAACCTGGTCACGCAGAGCCCTGAGTCAGGGTCGGCCCCGACGGCAGTGCCAGCAACAGTGCAAACCTCCGGTGTGCCCTTCCCGCTTCAGAACTTCGGTTACGCCTTCCAGTGGTGGGTCTTCGCGTTGTTCGTGGTCTTTGCTTATGTGCGCTGGCTCAGCCTTGACGCCCGACCTAAGGTGCCCGCGTCGGATCCGGATTCCACTACGGTTTCCTCATCATGATCACAGTCATCGGCGAAGCATTGGTCGACATCATTGTCGACCCCTCGGGCAACGTGACCTCGGTCGTCGGCGGCGCTCCGTTGAACACTGCCCGCACGTGTGCGCGGCTGGGCATCGACACCACCTTCCTCGGAGGTGTCTCCACCGATGCCTTCGGCGGACGCATCATGCGCCTGCTTTCCGATGATGGCGTGAACTACGCCCTCGGCACCCAGGTGCTCGAGCCCACCACCTTGGCGATCGCGCAGATCGATGAGCACGGCGCCGCCAGCTATCGCTTCATGATGGAGGGAACCTCCGCCGCTGCAGTGTCGGCCGATCAGGCCCTCGCTGCTGTGCGCACCGATTGTCGCGTCGTACATGCCGGCACCTTGGGCCTCGTACTGCAGCCGCTCGCCGACGCAACGCGTGCGGTGGTGTCCGCATCGCCCGATGACCGCATCGTGATGATCGACCCGAACTGCCGACCTAGCGTGATGACCACTTCTGATGTCTTCCGTTCGACTCTCGACTCGGTGCTGGGTCGCGCTGACATCGTCAAGGTCAGCGGTGATGATCTCGAATTCATGTTCCCTGAGCTCGATGTCATCGAGGCCGCGCGTGCCCTGCAGCTGCAGAGCGGTGCGGTCGTTCTCTTTACCGATGGGGCCAAGGCGGTCCGCGTCATGAACGGCAATGACGAAATCGTGCTTGATGTGCCGAAGGTGCCCGTGGTCGACACTGTGGGGGCAGGTGACTCCTTCAGTGGCGGGTTCCTGGCCGAGTGGATGCACCGTGGCCTGACCCGAAATGACGTGCGCGACACCGAGAAGGTTGTCAGCGCGGCCCGCTACGGCATCGCCGTGGCCGGCATCACCTGCCAGCGTCCGGGTGCGGATCCGCCGCGCACGGGCGAGGTTCCGGGCTACTAGGCTCGTGAGTATGCAGAAGCTTCGTAATGCAGCCCTCCGCTACCGGGTCATGGCCTGGATCACCGGCGTTGTCCTCGCCTTTGCCTTCCTGTGGATGCTGCTGTTGTGGATCCTTTGGGTCTCTGACGGCGGAGCCGTCTGGAGATTCTTCTCCGACAACGAGACCAAGCCGGCCGCCTACAGCGTGCTCTGGATCGCGCACGGCTGGCTGTACTTCATCTACCTGATCGTCGGTGTCGATCTCGCCTTCCGAATGCGTTACGGAATTCTCAAGACTCTCGGAATCCTGCTGGCCGGAACGATCCCGTTCATGTCCTTCGTCGCCGAGCGAGTTACGCATCGCGACGTCGACGCACGCATCAACGCGTCAATGGGCAACTAGCTCAGCGACCAGTCGACCGGATCTCCACCGAGATCTTCGAGGTACTCATTCGCGCGACTGAACGGCTTCGATCCGAAGAATCCGCGATCAGCCGACATGGGGCTTGGATGCGCGCTGATGATCAGCGGAACATCGGGCAAGGAATCCTCTAGGGTCTGGGCATCCTTGCCCCACAAGATCGCGACAAGCGGTTCGTCATCGCGCGCGACCAGCCCCGCGATTGCCGCGTCTGTGATGCGCTCCCAGCCGATACCGCGATGACTCCCGGGCTCGCCTGACCGAACCGTGAGCACCCTGTTGAGCAACAGCACTCCCTGATCGGCCCACGGTGAGAGATCCCCGTTTTCCGGCCGAGCGATGCCGAGATCGGATTCGAGTTCCTTGTAGATGTTCTGCAGGCTGCGTGGGATCGGGCGTACGTCAGGTGCGACAGAGAACGACAGCCCGACCGCGTGCCCCGGGGTCGGATACGGATCCTGCCCGACGATCAGAACGCGCACCTCGGGAAGCGGCCTCGCGAAGGCGCGAAGGATGTTGTCGCCGGCCGGGAGCCAGGCCTGGCCGGCCGCGGACTCCTGGCGCAAGAACTCGCCGATGACCGTGAGGGTCTCGCGCTCAGGTT
>JBIJBU010000197.1:0-3027 GCA_044345075.1 Candidatus Nanopelagicales bacterium
GGCATCAACACGATCTTGGCCCTACGTGGAGACCCGCCCGGCGGCCCCGAGGCCGACTGGCATGCCCACCCCGATGGCCTGAGCAATGCCACCGAGCTCGTCGAGCTCATCGAGTCGCTCGGCACCTTCAGCATTGGCGTGGCCGCCTTCCCCGAAGGTCACCCCGAATCACCTGACCTTGAGCAGGACGCCCGGGTTCTCGCGATGAAGCAGGACGCCGGCGCCGAGTTCGCGATCACCCAGTTCTTCTTCCGCGCTGAGGATTACGCGCGCCTGCGCGATCGCAGCGCGGTGCACGGCTGCACGATGCCGATCGTTCCCGGTCTGATGCCCGTCACCAATGTGTCGCAAATCGAGCGCTTCGCGGCACTCTCAGGTGCGCAATTCCCGCAGGAGCTCGCCGCCCGCTTCCACGCGATCGCCGACGACTCTGATGCAGTGCGTGCTCTCGGGGTTGAGGTGGCGACCGAAATGGCACAAGAACTCCTCGACATGGGTGCCCCCGGCATTCACTTCTACACACTGAACCGCTCGACCTCGACTCGGCAGGTGTACGAGGCCCTTGGCCTCGGCGCTCACGCCAAGTAAGCGCGCGCGCACGCGAAGTAACTAAGCCCGGCCGATTATCTCCGCAACTATCTCGGCGCCCATCCCGACAAGCGGTAACCCGCCACCTGGATGCGACGAGCCTCCGACGAGGTACAGCCCCGGAATCTCCGACTGATTCGCCGGTCGCTGGAATGCCGCGCGCGAGCCATTGCTCGAGGTGCCGTAGATGGATCCGCCGGGGGCACGTGTGCTGCGCTCGAGATCAGCGGGAGTGCGAATCTCACTCCAGCGGATGCGGTCGCGAACATCCATGCCGCGTGAAGCGAGCAGATCGAGCACGTGCGTGGCATATGAATCGGCGAGGCCCGGCGCATCCCAGTCTATGGCGCCCTTGGCATCCGTCGTCGAATGTCGAGGGGCATTGATCAGGACAAACCATGACTCGGTGTCCTCACTGGGACGCATGCGTGGGTCATCGGGTGCGCAGACGTAGATCGCGGGATCGCGTGGCGGGCAGGGATTGCGACCGAAGATGTCGTCGAACTCCATGTCGTAGTCCTTCGGGAACCACACGTTGTGATGGTGCAGCCCCTCGGTGCGGCCGTCGAGGGCCAGCAACATCACGAAACCGGCCAGCGAAGGGGTCGCTTTTGCCAGTCGCTCCTCGGCCTTGGTTGCGCGGGGATCGTCGACGAGGGTGCCGTACACCTGCGAGGCATCGGCATTCGCTACGACGATGTCAGCCTCGAGGTGGCTGCCGTCGGCGAGCTCGACACCGCTGACTGCGTCATCTGTCAAGGTGATGCGCGAGACCGAGGTATTCAGGCGCACAGTGACACCGCGCTCGCCCAGTCGCTGTTCGAGTGCGCGCGCAAGATCGCTGACGCCGCCGCCAAGGTGCCAGGCGCCGAAGGTCTGCTCGATGTAGGGAATCGTGGCGAGAACCGCGGGTGCTTGACGCGGATCGGAGCCGGTGTAAGTGGCGTAGCGATCGAGCAATTGCCGTTGACGCGCATCCTTCAAGTACTCGCGCCCAAGTTTGCGCAGGTTCGAGAACGGAGCGATCGTGCGAACTTCGCTGGGGTTGCGTGCCAGCGACATCAGCGTGCGCCAGTCGGGAAGCGGTGACTGCAGGAACGGCTCGCGGGTGATGCGCCACATCGCGCCTGCGCGCTCAGTGAGAGAGCGCCAGTCAGTGCCTGCAGTCCCACCGAAAGCTTCTTGCATTGCATCCGCTGCACGTGCCGGATTCACGCCGGGAATGACAACGCTCGTGCCATCAGCGAAGTGGTAGCCGAAAGCGGGATCGATCTCCTGCAAGTCAACGGCATCCTCGAGGGCGCCACCGGTCTTGAGGAAGAGATCGCGATAGACGGCGGGCAGAGTAAACAAGGACGGGCCGGTGTCGAAGACGAAGCCATCGCGCTCGTACCGACCGAGCTTGCCGCCGAGTCGACCGGACTGCTCAATGAGCGTGACGGTGTGACCCTTCACTGAGAGGCGTGCCGCGGTGGCCATGCCGCCTACGCCGCCGCCGATCACGACCACGCGACTCATACCGAGCGGCCCTTCCACGATGCCGTGCCCTGAAGATGACGGCGCCAGGAGATCACGTTGAGTGCAGTGAAGGCAGCGATGGAGGCAGGTTGCGCGGCAGCGGCCGCAAGTGACTCACCGGTGCGCTGCGCGACCAGAGTTCGGCTGAGCACGCCCGCGGCGTAACCGAGTGCGCCAATGCGACGCGTCGTGCGATCGCGTGCGGCAATCATGCCCAATGCAGGAACGACGAAAGCGCCGACGAGAAGGGCATTCACGGCCACCGATCCCACCGGGCCGTTGAATGCCGCCCACAGTGACTTCGAGTAGCCATTGACGACTGCCTCCGTGCCCTCGTACATCCGGCACTGCGCGATCTGCGAGCCGTCCATGGTCTCGGTCAGTCCGCCGTCGCGCTTGACCGCCCGCATCAAGGCGACGTCCTCGATGACTTCGTCCTTCACCGCGGCATGACCATCGATGCGGCGGTACGCGCTCGCGGACATCACGATGAACTGTCCGTTCGCCGCTGAGAGCGATGGGCGTTGTGTTCGCCGAGCCCAGCCCACCGGCATCGTCGATGCCCACGCCCACGTGACGAGAGGCTGGACGAGGTACTCGAGCCAGCTGCCGGCGAGCTGACGCGGATACGGCGAGACAAGACTCATACCCTCGCGGAGCAGGTGCTCGGCCGTGGATGCGACCGCATCGGGCTCGAGCAGAACATCAGCATCGACGAAGACCAGGATCTCGCCGATCGCCATCGTGCTCGCGCGGTAGCAGGCATAGGGCTTGCCGAGCCAGCCCTGCGGCAGCTCGACGTCGGGCATGGTGATGACGAGCAGGCGTGGGTCGTCGATCGAGGCGAGAACTTCGGATGTGCCATCAGTGGATCCGTCATCAAGCACGATGACTTGCAGGTTGGGTACTCGCTCTTGCGCG
>JBIJBU010000055.1:0-10843 GCA_044345075.1 Candidatus Nanopelagicales bacterium
AATCGCGTGCGCGTCGGTGAACTAAGCCCCGACGCGATCTGGTTCCCTGCAGATTTCCCAGGGTCCGACTACCATCGTTTTATGGAGCGCAGAGCAGTCCTTACGTCCGGAGCCGTGATCGCCGGTGCCGGCATCGCCGCCGTCACCCTCGCCGCGTGTGGCGACAACTCGGGTTCAGCCGCCGCCTCGGCGAGTGCCCCGGCACCTGAGGGCAGCGCCCCTGCTGCATCCGCGGGATCCGCATCGTCAGGCGAGAAGATCGCCATGGTCTCCGATGTTCCCGTGGGCTCGATCTTCGCCTTCGAGGATCCGCAGGGTGGCCCTGCCTTCTTGCTGCAGCCTGCTGCGGGCACCTTCTTGGCCTACAGCGGCATCTGCACCCACAACGGCTGCACCGTGGGATACGACGAAGCCGCAGCCGAGTTTGCGTGCCCCTGCCACGGTGCCCGTTTTGAAGTGGCGACTGGTGAGCCCGTGCAGGGTCCGGCTCAGCAGCCGCTCGCAAAGATCGCTGTTGTCGAATCGGGTGGCGTCGTCAGTTACGCCTGATCCATGACAGATTTTTGTCTGTAAGCGAGTTCAGTTCGATGGCCTAGACTTCAACTACTGCGGGAGTCTTCTGCGGGCATCAAATAAGGGCTGATCAGCATGAGCAATCGTCACGTTGTCATCGTTGGCGCCGGGTTCGGTGGCCTTCGCTGCGCCCGTGAACTTGCCAATACCGAGGGCGTCGACATCACTGTTATCGACCGTAACCCCTACCAACTCTTTGCCCCCCTGCTCTACCAGGTCGCGACAGCCGGCCTGCCCGAAGACGACATTGCCTACCCCGTTCGCGCAGCCATTCCGGGAGTTGCCTTCAAGCGCGGCGAGGTTGTTCGCATCGACACTGAAGCCAAGAGCTTGCGCATGGATGATGGCAATGTCCTTCATTTCGACGATCTCGTTCTCGCGACCGGCAGCGTAGGTACCACCTTCGGCGTGCCGGGCGTTGCGGAGAATGCCCTGCAGATGAAGTCGATCCCCGAGGCACGCGTCATTCGCAGCCGCCTGCTGCAGACCTACGAAGAGGTCGAGGTCGGTCACCTGCCGAAGGAAGCTCTCCGCGTCGTAGTCGTGGGCGCTGGTCCCACTGGCGTTGAGGTCGCCGGCGCGGTGGCCGAGTTGCAAAAGCGCATGACTGATGAGTTTCCCGAGCTCACCAAGCACGCGGCCGTCACGCTCGTCGAGGCTGGTCCGCGCGTTCTTCCGTCCTTTACTGAAAAGTCGAGTGCGCACGCCAAGAGCGAATTGGAACAGCTCGGTGTCACGGTTCTTGTCAGCGCAGCAGTCGACCGCATGTATCCCACCGATGTTCACCTCAAGAGCGGTGAGGTTCTCCCTGCAGGCACCATCGTGTGGGCGGCAGGCGTCGCAGCCCCTGAGCAGTGGGCGTCACTCGGTATTGCTGATCGCGCAAATCGCCTGAGCGTCAACGAGAACTTGCAATTGTGCGAGGGCGTATGGGTCGTGGGCGACACCGCGAGCCTGCCCGGCCCTGATGGCAGGCCGTTGCCGATGATCGCGCCGGTCGCCATGCAGATGGGTCGCCACGTCGCCAAGCAGATTAAGGCGCTGGAAGTCGGAAAGCCGCTCACGCCCTTCGCCTACAAGGACAAGGGTCAGATGGCCACCATCGGTCGCCGCCGCGCTGTCGTCGAGATGCCCAACGGCATCAAGCTGCACGGCACGATCGCGTGGCTGACCTGGCTTGCCCTGCACGTGTTCTATCTCGCGGGCGGGCGAAACCGAGTCAGTGTTGTCGCTGACTGGATGTGGAACTACATCGCCTGGGGCATTGGCCCGCGTCGCACGGTTATCGACTAGATCATTTCCGATCGCTGTCAGATACCGACGCCGAAGTCTTGCGAGCAATTCACCGTGTCACGACGCGGTTGGGTCGTGATCAGGCCTCGACGATGACGCGAGGTTCACGCATCAGCTTCGTCAGGTAGGTGTTGAGGATGTCGCCAACCTCACGGGCAGCGACGCCTGGAATTGCCTGGATGGGAGCGCCGGAGCCCTCGGCTTGCTGAAAGACCATGCGCTCGGGCAGTAGCGGCTTGAGGATGGTGCGGGCGCCGACGATGTCGGTGAGTTCGCTGAGGCGGTAGTTGTGCTCCTCGGCGGTCGGGCGGAAGCGGTTCATGACCACGCCGGCGAATTCAAGGCCGGGGTTGGTCGACTTCTGAATCTCCGTGATCTCGGCGAGTGACTTCTCTACGCCCTGAGCTCCGAAGTACGAGGGGGTCGTGACAATCAGCGCCTTATTTGCGGCTGTGAGCGCCTCGCGGGTCAATGCGCCCAGTGACGGCGGGCAGTCGATCAGGACGAGGTCATATCCCTCGACGTCCTTCATCGCGCGGCGGAGCTTCGTCGTGCTGCGACCTGGGCTCCAGGCATCGAATCGAATGATGTCGGGGTGCGAGGGCAGTACGTCGACTTCGCCGATGCTGGCGTCCCAATCGCAGATGCTGATCGCGTCAACGAAGGTCTCGGGAAGGGGGGAGGCCAGGACGTCAGCGAGCGACATGCGGCCCTTGCGGGTCTTCAAGTGGCTCGTGGCATTGCCCTGAGGATCGAGGTCGATGACGAGCACGGCCAGGCCACGGTGAGCGGCCGCACCGGCCAGCCCGAGGGTGATTCCGGTCTTGCCTACGCCGCCTTTATTGGCCATCACTGCGATTGTCTTCACGAGGTCATTCTGCCGATTCGCGGCAGCCAGGTCACCTCAGATCCCCGATTAGGGGGACGGACTAGCGGCGTCGCATACGGGAGTTGCTGATGATGCCAATGAGCAAGGAGAGGATGCCTGCTCCGGCAATCGCCAGCCATGCGCCATTACTCGAAAGGTAACTCGTTTCCGCCGGGTCAGCCGGGCACATCCCGATACCGCACGTGGGGATGATGAAGATCGTCATGGCGACCAGATAGATCGAGTACCAGGCCGCGACCGTGATCGTGAGTACTCGCATCACGCCCGGCGTTCCGAGGATTCCGCGGTCATTCGCCTCGAACTGGCCCGGCCACATCAGCAAGATTGCGATGCCGATCACGGCAATCAGGAACGTGATGTCGGCCCAGGTGTAGAGATGGAAGCCGAGAACCTGGGGGCCGTAGCCGGGATCTCCCGGGGTGGCGATGTGCAGCAAGATCTGCCTCACGCTGCCCGCCCCGCCCACGCAGGCGGCCAGGATCGCGAAGGCGTAATTGCGCACCTTGATTCCGGTGAACAGGTTCAGCAGCGGGCCAACAGCGAGCGCGATCATGCCGGAGCGCTGCACCAGGCACAGCGGGCACGGCGGCTCGCCCTGGCCGAACTGCAGGTGCAGTGAGCCACTGAGAACGCCGAGAAGAGCAAGCAGGGCAAGGAGATTGAGGATCCGCGCGAGCTTCACTTGAGTAGTCATCGCGGCCTCAGAAGTTCAACGGGATGGTCGAGTCCATGTTCATTTTCAAGAACACGACGGTGGCGACGAGCCCAATCAGGCCCAGGGGCAAGGTCCAGCGCTGACGCCAGAAGATGCCGATGAAGACGATGATCCATAGAAGGAATATCCAGAGCACGATCACACGGTAATGGCTAGTCGTGATCAATGCTGGACATCGGAGCGACTAGAGCGACTGCGCCGCCTTCAATTCGCGCAGGCAGTCGACTAGGAACTCGTGATCATCGACATCGGGAAGCCCAGAGGCATAGATACTGCCGACGATTCCGACGTTGGCTACTGCGATCGGCATGCCGCCGCCGTAGGGAGCGAACTCCTGCGCGCTCAGGCCGGTGGCCTCAATGAACGTGGTGCCCTTTTCCAAGTAATGCAGTTTCTGGTACATCGTTGAGGTGTAGAACTTCTCGACCACTGCGGCCTTGCGAATGATCCAGTTCTCGGAGTCTGCGTGCGAGCCGGGAAGCGAGACCATGAATGCGATGCGACGGCCATGACGCACCTGGATGATGAGCGGCATCTCCTCGCTCTCGGCGCGAGACTGCGCGATCGCACCGAGACCCACGGCATCAGCGAGGGTGAAGGAGTCGAGAACGAGTGAGGCTTCCTGCTCGGCCACCTGGGCCGCTGTCAGAGTCGACATGACTATTCGGCCAGGCCGAAGAGACGATCGCCTGCATCGCCTAGGCCCGGGACGATGTAGCCCTTCTCATTCAGGTGATCGTCGATGGCCGCGGTGACCACGGTGACATTGACGTCGCGGTCACCGTAGGCCTCCTCGACCATCTTCACGCCCTCCGGCGCAGCGAGCAGGCAGATAGCGGTGATGTTGCGCGCACCGCGCTCGAGCATCAGGTCAATTGCGGCGACGAGCGTTCCGCCGGTGGCCAGCATGGGATCAAGGACGAACACCGTGCGGTTCGAGAGGTCGTGCGGCAGTCGATCGGCGTAGGTGGTCGCAAGCAGTGAGTTGTGATCGCGCACCATTCCAAGGAAGCCAACCTCGGCGGTGGGCATCAGCTTCACCATTCCGTTGAGCATGCCGAGACCTGCGCGAAGGATCGGGACGATGAGGGGCTTGGGGTCGATGAGTTCGACGACCGTGCAGTCGGCCACCGGGGTCGAGATCTTGACCGGCTGTACCTCGAGATCATCGGTGGCCTCGTATGCCAGGAGGGTCACGAGCTCCTCTGCCAGCAGCCGGAAGGTGGCCGACGAGGTGTCGGTCTTTCGGAGCTTGCCGAGCTTGTGGGCGACGAGGGGATGATCGATCACGAGTGTGCGCATGGGGCGAGGGTAACCGTTCGGTCTCGCTCATGTACCTCGTGGTGACGGATAGGCCTGCCCCATGCCACCATGGGCCCGTGACAGTCCAGGAGGTCGACCTCAAAGCGATTGACTTCGCCGCCGCTGCGTGGCGCGAAGAAGGACGCTGGGTGTCCTCTGCGATGCCGGCCCGAATCGCCATCACTGTCGACACCCTGGTCTCGGCCCTGCGCCAGCTGCCCGGCGAGAACGGGGTCTTTGGCTTCGTGGGCGTGGGCGATGAGTTCTTCCTGATCTTCCGCGTTGATGCCATCGGCACTCGCATTTTCATCAGCGATGGCGTAGCCGTCCTCGATTGGTCACTTGCCGAGGAAGCTGCCGATCTCATCGGTCTCGAGTGGGAGGAAGACGACCTCGAGGAGTTCATTCCGATTGGTGACCTCTCCATCCTGACCGACCTGGGCCTTGATGCCGATGAGCTCTCCTTGCTTGTTGACGAGTCCGACCTGTATCCCGACGACCAGGTCAAGGCCATTGCCAAGCGTCTGGGCCTGGGCGAGCAGTTCGATAAGGCACTTCGGGCTCGCTAGTCGTGCAGCACTTACCCGCTGATGTCGCTGCGATGCGCATCGCACTCGATGAAGCCACGCGCCCCACTCCGCCAGGCGTCACGCCCGATCTGCCCATCGGCGCGATCGTCCTCAACCCTGAGGGCGAAGTAATCGCACGCGCACGCAATCAACGCGAGGCGACCGGTGATCCGACAGCCCACGCGGAGGTGCTCGCGCTCCGCGAGGCCGCCACTGTCATTGGCGAATGGCGACTGACCGGATGCACGCTGGTCGTGACCCTCGAGCCGTGCCCGATGTGCGCAGGTGCAGCCGCCATGTCTCGCATATCGCGAGTCGTCTTCGGCGCCTGGAACACCGAATACGGTGCCGCGGGCTCCCACTGGGATCTCCTGCGCGATCGTCGGATGGCCCATCGACCAGAAGTGGTCTCGGGAGTGCTGGAAGACGAATGTGGCAGGCTGGTGCTCGAATTCATGTCCGAGCGACGGGAGGAAAAGGCATGAGCGCGGAGTTTCGACGCCCCACCGGCGGTCGCTCGCGTCGTCGTCGCCCAATCTGGGTGCCCATCGTCGTCGTGCTGGCAGGTATCGCCGTGCTCTTCGCCGTTGGTTTCGGTCTCTCCCGGCTGCTGAACGGCTCGTCCACTCCTGAGGCAGACTCCATTGCCTCCGCATCCGCGGCGCCCCTGCCCTGCGAGACAACGATGGTGTCTCCCGCCGAGGTACTTCCGCGCACCGCCAAGGTCAAGGTGAACGTCTGGAATGCGACTGATCGCGTCGGCTTGGCCAGTGATGTTGCCAAGGTGCTCAATGCGCGCGATTTCACCATTCGCAAGGTCGATAACGATCCGCAGGGCAAGGTGCTCGAGGGCGTAGGCCAGATTCGCTACGGCGCGAATGGTCGCGCGAATGCCGAACTGCTTGCGTTCTATTTCCCTGGTGCGATTCTCGTGCAAGACGATCGACCGAAGAAGGTCGTCGATATTGCGCTGGGAAATGCCTTCACCGAGATTGCCGGCGAGGCACAGATCGCTGCTGCGATGGCGTCACCGTCACCGTCGCTCTCTGGCCCCGGATGCCCGAGCCAGCCGGCGGTCGCGTCGCCTGCGTCGGCAGCAGAGCCGATGATGTCACCCTCGCCGGAGACTTCAGGCTCAGCTGCTCCGTAAGGCGCTAGTAGACCAACGCCTGTGTATTCGGCGCAATCGCCTCTTCGACGAACACTGCAGCACCTGCAATACGCACTCCATCGAGTACGTCATCAACTCCGATGGAACGACGCATTGCGCACTGCGTGCACAAGGTGACGCTGCCGAATTCCAAAACCTGGTCGAGGAGCTCGCTGAGCGATGCGGAGTGCTCGAGTTCGAACTCCGCAGCCTTGCCCGGCAGCGCAAACCATGCAGCGTCGCCGGTCAGCCACAGCGATACTCGAACCCCGCTGGCTGCGGCGGTCGCGGCAACCGTGAACGCCTGCGAACAGCGCTCTGGTGCATCGGTACCGACGGTTACCTTGATGAGCAGTTGGTTTCCGGGCGCGGAGTTCATGAACGGTAGGCTGCCGTACATGGTCGAGAACGTCTACACGGGCCTACTCGTGGTCGCCGTTGCGGCAGTCGCGGCCGTGTCGATCGTGATCGTCATCCGACTCTTCCGGGGGAATAACTCATGAGCGCCGCGCCACTGCCCAGCGATCTTCCCCAGGAACTCCTTCCGCTGTCCTGGCTGCTCGGCACCTGGGTGGGCGTGGGCACGGGTCAGTACCCGGGTATTGAGGACTTCCGCTTTGGCCAGGAGATCTCCTTTGCCACTGACGGCCGACCCTTCATGGCCTACATCTCGCGCAGCTGGCTCCTCGACGAAGATGGCGAGCGCGTGAAGCCGCTGGCGACCGAGACCGGGTTCTGGCGCCCGCGCCCCGACAACAAGATCGAGCTCACCTTGGCTCACCCCACCGGCTACGCCGAGATCTGGGAGGGCGAGGTCACCATCACGGGCCTGGAGAACGCGCGCATCACCGGTGCGAAGGCCGTTCTGAAGACCACGAGCGTCGGTGCCTCCTCGAGCGCCAAGCCGTACTCCGAGGGCGAACGCCTCTACGGCCTCGTCGGCGAGAAACTTCTCTGGACCTTCGACATGATGGCCATGGGCAAGCCGATGGGCAACCACCTGGCGGCCAGCCTGCAGAAGGTCATGGAGCTATCAACGGGAGCGGAAGATGACTGACAACTGGGATCGCCGACTTCGCGATCACGGATACCGCATCACCCCGCAGCGCCAATTGGTGCTAGAAGCAGTCGAGTCGCTTCGTCACGGCACCCCCGAGGCAATTCTCATTGAGGTGCAGCGCACGGCTACCGGCGTAAATCTCTCGACCGTCTACCGCACTCTCGAGGTTCTCGAGGATGTTGGCCTCGTCACCCACGCCCACATCGGCCACGGTGCACCGACCTATCACGCGGTCGATGAGCACGTGCATATTCACTTGGTGTGCGATCGCTGCACGAAGGTCAGCAGTGTCGACTCCGAGATCGCAGGCCCCTTCGTGGCGCAGTTGCGTAAGGATCACGGCTTCGAGACCGATATCTCCCATGTATCCATTCATGGCCAGTGCGCCGATTGCGCGGGCAAGCCCAAGGATTACCTCGAAGGCGACGACGAGCTGTGAGCTCGCTCGATCGCAGTGATGCGATCCGCCCGCCCGAGGGCACGCCTGACCAAGGCATCGCCTGGCACTACGGAGATCCGCATCGCGAGCAGCATGCACTAATAGACGGACGCGGAATCGTCGATCTCTCCAACCGCGGAATCATTACTGTCAGTGGCGCTGATCGAATCAGCTGGCTGCACACGCTCACGTCGCAGCATCTGGAGAATCTGCAGCCTGGCCAGAGTGCACTCGCGCTCATCCTCAGTCCGAACGGGCATGTCGAGCACGAACTGCACATCGTCGACGACGGAACTACTGCGTGGCTCATCGTCGAGCCCGGTACGCAGGCTGATCTTGTCGATTACCTCAGGAAGATGCAGTTCATGCTGCGAGTCGAGGTAGCCGACGTCACCGATGTGTACGCAGTCGTGTGGGAGCCAATCGCTACACCTGACCCTGAGCACCCGACCTACGTGATCCCGCAAACCTTTGCGGCACGTGGCTTTTCCGGGCGTGAAGTGATCATCGCTCGCGAAGATCTCGATGCCCGACTGGAAGCAGCCGAGCTCACCGCGGGAACCTGGGCGCTGGAGGCCTTGCGCGCCGCAGCGGGCGTTCCACGCCTGCGCTTCGAGACCGATCACCGCACCATTCCGCATGAGGTTGGATGGATTGGCCCTGCAGTGCACCTGCAGAAGGGCTGCTACCGCGGTCAGGAAACCGTCGCGCGCGTGCACAACCTCGGTAAGCCGCCGCGTCGATTGGCGATCTTGCACGTCGACGGCAGTGCCGAGATCGCGCCGAAGCATTGCGATCGCGTCTTCTTCGACGACAAGGAGATCGGCTGGGTCGGCACTGGCGCTCGCCACTTCGAGCTCGGCCCTGTTGCCACGGCAATTCTCAAGCGCAATGTTCCTGTTGACGCTGAACTCATCATCCGCACTGCTGAGGGTGATGTGAGTGCATCGCAGGAAGTCGTCGTCTCTGTCGACTAGTTCGCGCTATCGGCACTATCGACGATGATCGTGATAGGTCCGTCATTGGTGAAAGACACCTGCATGTCCGCTCCGAAGACCCCGCGCTGCACGTCAACACCTCGGGCGATGAGATGTTCGGCGAAGGCATCGATCAGCGGTGACGCTACGTCGCCGGGCGCTGCTGCGTCCCAGGTCGGGCGCCTGCCCTTGCGGGTATTCGCATACAGGGTGAACTGGCTGATCACGAGTACAGGCAGCGCGAGGTCGGCGGCGGAGAGTTCCTTGCCGCTGCTCGGGGGCAGGCAGGCTTGGGCTGCTTCGGCGTGGGAGGTAGTGAAGAGGCGCATGTCGTAGGCCTTGTCGGCCAGCTTGGCGGCGATGGCGGGGGTGTCGTCATGGGTCACCCCCACCAGGATCACCAGCCCTGGGCCGGTGAAGGCCCCGGTCACCCGACCCTCGACGCTGACCTGGGCCCCGGCTGCTCGCTGAATGACGATCCGCATCCCCGAAGGCTCCCACACGGGTAATCCACGAGGGAATTGGGCCGCCTGCTAGCGGGAGACAGCGCCTGCGTTTGCAAATGCAAGCACTTGGGTAATACTGGAGACATGGGAATCGACGTAAGCGGACTCGGGGACTTCATCCGCGACCAACGCGATCAGGCACAGATGTCACTGCGCCAGCTCGCCAAGGCCGCCGATGTCTCCAACCCCTACCTCAGTCAGGTCGAGCGTGGCCTGCGCAAGCCCAGTGCCGAGATCCTCGGCCGCATTGCCCAGGGCCTGCGCATTTCCGCCGAGACCCTGTACGTGCAGGCCGGCATCCTCGCGCAGCGCGCGGGCGATGACACCGTCACGACAGCGATCGCCGCAGATCGCACGATCACCGAGCGCCAGCGCACGACGCTGCTGCAGATTTACGCAGCGTTCCAGGCCGAGAACCAGGCCACAGCCACAAGCCACGCATCCGAGGCTTCGGATGACGAGTCATCGAATTCAGACAGCACAACGGAGGTCAATCATGGAAGCGAATAACGAGTTCAACATGCCGGTCAACGAAGAGATCGTGGTCGATGACGTCGTCACCGAGTTCAGCGATGCGCCCGAGGCCGTGACTGTTGCCAAGAAGAAGATTCCGGTCGGCACGACTGAGACCGTCAAGCATCATGCACGCAAGACTGTGGTGAAGGCCAAGGAGACCACTCAGGCGGTTACCGACAGCGCGAAGTCAGTCAGCGACTCGGCCAAGACCAAGGTGTCGAAGATCGACTTACTCAACCTCGAACTCCCCAAGGTTGAGATGCCGAAGTTCTCGATGCCAAAGATCGAACTGCCCAAGCTCGACATTCCCAAGTTCGATCTACCGAAGGTGAACTTGCCCAAGGTTGAGATGCCGCACTTCTCATCGGTGACCGAGGTGAAGGCAGAGGTCAGCAAGGTCGCTCAGGATGTGCGCGGCAAGGCGGCGAGTGCCGTAACGCTGGTGCGCGAGGCCGTGGGTATCTAGTCCTAAACCTCGAAAGACCCTGATACGCCTTGCGTTACAGGGTCTTTCGCTGTGTCGGGACGGTGTGACTCGATCACCGGACTCTCGAAGGAAGGAGCGTTCCGGTGGGTCTTTACTAGAAAATAAGTCTATTTTAAGGGAACCAGTCGCCGATTCCTCGACGTCCAAGGTCAGCAAGATCAGGTTGATCCGGTCGGGGGGTGTGAGATGAGTGGATGGGTGGACGGCACAGCGGGCCTTGAGCGGGTCGTGGAGATAGGCCTGCGAATCGCTCCCACGGCTGCCTGTGCCTCACGGGCAGCTGCAGCAATTGCCCAGGAGTTGGAGTCCTCACACGAGGCGCCCGTGCGCATCGTCGGCGTCAGCCACGAGGGGAATCGCATCGTTG
>JBIJBU010000198.1:0-2997 GCA_044345075.1 Candidatus Nanopelagicales bacterium
TGCGAGTGGCCGGTACCGATCCGAATGTGGGTGCGTTGCTACTGCACGGTCATCTTGATGTCGTGCCGGCGATCGCCTCCGATTGGTCCCATCCGCCTTTCGCGGCCGAGGTCGACGAGGGGTTCATCTGGGGCCGTGGCGCTGTTGACATGAAGGACATGGACGCCATGATCCTCGCCGTTCTTCGGGGCTGGGGTCGAGAAGGTATTCGCCCCCGTCGCGACATCGTGATCTTGCTGCTTCCCGACGAGGAGGCCGGCGGCCGTCATGGCGCTCATTGGCTCACTGCGAATAGACCCGAGATCTTCGAAGGCGTCACGGAGGCGGTAGGCGAGGTCGGGGGATTCTCGATCACCGTTCGCGATGACCTCAGGCTCTACCCGATCCAGACTGCGGAGAAGGGCATGCGCTGGATGCGCCTGCATTCAGCCGGTCGAGCCGGCCACGGATCGATGATTCACGATGACAACGCCGTCACTCGATTATGTGAAGCAGTCATTCGCGTGGGCAACTACGAATGGCCGGAACGACGAACCGCCACGGTCGATCGATTCCTGGGTGAGCTCAGTGATGCTTTCGGTGTCGATCTCGCCGCTCACGACAACGAGGAACTCGTGCGCAAGCTCGGCACACTGGGACTGCTTGTCGGAGCCACTCTGCGCAACACGGCGAACCCGACCATGCTCGAGGCGGGCTATAAGCACAACGTCATTCCCGGTGAGGCCTATGCCGCGATCGACGGTCGCACGATTCCCGGCTTTGAGGAAGAGTTCGAGCGCACCATTGCCGAACTAGTGGGGCCCGACATCACCATCGAGCACGTGGTTGATGACATCGCCCTCGAGGCACCATTCGACACCCTGTCGGTCGACCTGATGGCATCAGCTCTTCGCGCCGAGGATCCCGGGGCGCGAGCTATCCCGTACATGATCTCCGGCGGCACAGACGCGAAGGCCTTCCATCGGCTTGGTATCGCCTGCTACGGCTTCTCGCCCCTGCAGATGCCTGCTGGCCTCGACTACTGGCGCCTGTTCCACGGTGTTGACGAGCGGGTGCCGCTTGATGGGCTCACCTTCGGTGTGCGCGTGCTCGATCGGTTCCTGCGCGCTGTGTGAGCGAGTGGTCTAGGCCGTGCGCTTTACTCGGTAGACCTTCCGGCGCAGCACGACCTTGCGGCGTCCATCATGCAAGATGGCGACGCGAGAAAGTTCCCAGCGATCCTGCTCGGCCATCTCGGTAAGCGCCTGGCGAGCTACCTCACGTGTAGTGCCCCGCGGAAACCAGAATTCGCGGAACTCCCAGACGGCATTCGAGTGCTGCATCGCTATCGCCGCTGAGCCCAGCCGGCCTCGGGATATCCCATCGGGGGAGCCGAGACATCATCAAGGGCGATCAGGATTTCTTCTGGCAGTTCGAGTTCCTCAGCGGCGAGTGCAGCGACGAGTTGGCTCGTGGTGCGCGGGCCAAGGATCGGTGCGACAACCCCGGGGCGATCGCGTAGCCAGGCAATCGACACCTCGGTCGGCGAGCAACCCAGGCCTTCGGCTGCAGTGGATACGGCATCTACGATTCGACGGCATCGTTCATCCTGATACACCTGGATCCACGAGGCTGTGTCGGCATTGCCACCGCGAGAGTCGGCGGGCGTGCTGTGTCGATACTTGCCCGTGAGCACTCCGCGACCCAAGGGTGACCACGGCAAGATCCCGAGGCCGAGCGACTGCGCCGCCGGCACGATCTCGCGTTCAATGCCGCGCTCGAGTAGTGAGTACTCCATCTGGGTGGTGATGATCGGGGCTCGACCCGGCACGGACTTCTGCCAAGTTGCGGCCCGTGCGGTCTGCCAACCGGAGTAGTTCGAGATGCCGACGTATCGGACCTTGCCGCTCGATACTGCTTCGTCTACGGCAGCGAGGGTTTCATCCATGGGTGTCCAGGGATCCCAGGCGTGCAACTGCCAAAGGTCGATGACGTCGGTGTTGAGTCTGCGCAGCGAGCCTTCGAGGGCGCGCAGCAGATGCAGTCGCGAGCCATTGAAGCGGCGACCCGGATCAGGCTGGGAAACGGCCTTGGTGGCGAGAATGATCTCGTCGCGGATATCGAACTCGCGAATGAGCTCACCGAGCAGTTGCTCGGAGACACCCTCCGCATAGACATCGGCAGTGTCGATCAGGGTGCCACCGGCGCTGAGGAAGGCCGCTAACTGATCGCGGGCCTCGTATTCATCGGTACCTCTGCCCCAGGTCATGGTGCCGAGGGCGAGTCGACCAACCCAGATGCCGGATCTGCCGAGTGGACGTTGCTGCATGGCCCGACGGTACCTCTGGCCTGGCGTGAGGGGGCATAGGCTCGCCTTATGGAAATCGGACTGAATCTCGGCTACTGGGGCGCCGGCAACGATGCCTCCAACATCGCACTCGCCATTGAGGCCGATCGCTGCGGATACTCCACGGTCTGGGTGGCGGAAGCTTATGGCTCCGATGCGGTCACGATCTTGTCCTGGATCGGGGCTCAGACCTCGAATATCGATCTTGGCTCGGCAGTACTCCAAATCCCCGCCCGAACTCCGGCAAATGTCGCCATGACGTCGGCCACCCTTGATGCTCTTTCGGGCGGACGCTTTCGTCTCGGACTCGGGGTCTCTGGCCCGCAGGTATCTGAAGGCTGGCACGGTGTTCGCTTCGACAAGCCGCTGGCGCGGACGCGCGAATACGTGTCAATCGTGCGGGACGCACTCGCGCGTAAGAAGGTTAGCTTCGAGGGGGAGTTCTTCACCTTGCCGCTGCCCAATGGGCCGGGCAAGGCACTGGCCATCAATTTCCCGTCCGTGCGCGAGAACCTGCCTATTTACCTCGCCGCGATCGGGCCGAAGAACCTCGAGTTGTGCGGCGAGATTGCTGATGGTTGGCTCGCGATCTTCTACTCACCCGAATTTGCGAGTGAGCAGCATGAGGCCATTGCTCGCGGTCGCGCCAAGATCGGCAAGACGATGGACGG
>JBIJBU010000199.1:0-2985 GCA_044345075.1 Candidatus Nanopelagicales bacterium
GTGAGCAACGCACCTTGTTGGCCGCCCGCATTGAGCGCCCTATCTGGACAGTCGATGACGCCGCACTCCTCGACGAAGCCGCCGAGCAGCTCGGGCCTTGGGACCCTGAAGCCCGTCAGGTCGAGGCCCAGGCCAAGCGTGAGCGCGCAGCCGAGGTCGAGCATGCCTCCCAGTCGTTGAGCTCGCTGGGCATGGGTGCCTGGATCTCGGCTGACCGCCTGGCTGACCGCAGCCTGAGTTCGCACACTCGTCTGAGCGTCGCCGAGCGGGCACTCAGCGACCGCACCTGGACTTACGGTCACGTCATCGTCGACGAGGCCCAAGAACTCTCCCCGATGGCCTGGCACTGCCTCTCGCGCCGAACCAATCGCATCTCGATGACCGTCGTGGGCGATCTCCAGCAGACCACCCACGCTGCCGGCGTCACGTCGTGGGATGACGTGTTCACCTGGGCCACGGGCCGCACCGATCTGCACACCTTGACCATCACTTACCGCATCACCCGCCAGACAGCAGCTAAGGCAGCCGAGCTACTGGCCCGCTTCGGCGGAACTCCCCCAGTACTGCAGGCTGTGCGCGACGGCGAGGTGCCAATCGAGCACTCTTGCACGACCGACGAACTAGCCGCATACGTGCTGGAATCGATCGGCAAGGCCGAGGGTCGCTACGCGGTGATCGTGCCTGATGCCGATCGAGATGGCTTCGCGGCGCTACTCGACGGTCCGCAGTTCAGCGCCGGGGAGGATGCCCTGGACGCCACTGTCGCGGTGCTCACTGCCCGCGAAACCAAGGGCCTGGAATTCGACATCGTGTTCGTGATCGACCCCGATGCAATCGGCGCACAGACCGTTCGAGGTTCAGATCTGTACGTGGCCGCTACCCGGGCCACCCATCGCCTGCACCTGGTGACGATCTCCTAGGCAGCAGGTGCGGAAGCATTCGCGCTTGGTGTGGCACTGGGCGAAGCAGAGCTGGTCGCCGGTTCATCCTCCACCGAAGTCCCAAGCCCTGGATCGGTCGATGTCCAGTGGGCCCCGGTCGCAGAGTTGGCGAGCCACTGACTCCATGCCTCAGTCCAGACCGTGACCCCATTGCCGAGATTCTGCGGAACACTCGTGCCGGTGATTTCGACTACATCACCGAGAGTCGATTGATCGAATAGCCACTGGGCATGAGCACTGCTCATGCCAATACATCCATGGCTGACGTTCGCGCGCCCTTGGGAACCAACCGACCACGGGGCGCCGTGCAAGAACGCACCCGACGACGTAATGCGCATGGCGTGGCGCACCAGGATTCGGTAGTACTCGGGGTCGTTCTTGTCGGTGCCACCGGTTGCCGCGTCCATGACGCGAGAAAGCTCTTTCGTGGTGATCACCACGATTCCCGATCGCGTCTCGAAGCCGGGCTTGCCGGTGGTGACGGGGATGGTTCGGATCAATTGACCCTCGCGATACACATCGGCGGTGTGGGTGAGCGCATTGACCTTGGTGACCATTGAGACACCCGTGGTGAATGAACTAGAGATGTTGCTCTCACCGAAAATGCCACGTTTGGCACGCACGCCCATCAGGTTGAGATCAACCTGCACAGGCGTATTGCTGGGCCAGTATTCAGCAGGGCGAAAGACCACCGTGGTCGGCGACTTCCAGGACCAGGCACCTTCGATCGGCGTGGGCGTGCGCACGACGAGAGCATTCTCGACGGCGGCACGATCGCGAATCGAGCGATCGAAGGTGACCGTAATCGGAGTTCCGACACCCACCACCGAACCGTTCTCGGGGGTCACGCGGCCCGCGAACAGCGCGCTCGGATCAATCGTGCGAAAACTACTAGTGGTCTCGACCGGGACACCTCGGGTGTCAACGGCGCGGGCGCGAACCTGGTACACGGTGCCGTACTTCAGTGCATTGCTCTGGGCGATCCAGGTGCGCCCATCTACCGAGTACTCGCCGGCGACCGCCCCTGCGGGCCCGGTGATGCTTACCTCGGTGAGCCGGCCGCCGTCCGCGGTGATCTGCAGCGGCTGGCCGAGCTGAACCGGCTCGGTAATCGCGGCGCTGATGGTCGCTGATGAGGTCGTCGGCATGGTGGCTGTCGTGAGGTCGAGGGTGGGCGCCAAGCCCTGCATGGTGCCGCAGCCACTCACGAGCACCAAGGCGACACCAACGACCAGCGAGGAGCACAGTGCCGGGGCGCGCATGGATTCTCCTGGAATGCGTCGAACTATGACCTCTACAGGTTACGACGCGGATGACACATGTGACGTTCCCCGCGCACGGGAACTTCGCGCGGGGAACTAGGAGCTACTAGTGGGCAAACTCGCCGCGGTAGTACTCGAACATCCACCCGAAGAGCGACATGAAAAGAAGGAATACGCCAAAGACGATGATCCAGACAGCGAAGATCAAGCCGACACCGATGATGGCTGCCGAGATACCAATGGCCAGCGGCCACCACGAATGGGGGCTGAAAAAGCCGTACTCGGGATCTGCCTCTTCGATATCGCCATTGAGTCGATCCTCAGGGCGCGGGTACACGCGCTTGGCGGTGTACAGCACGTAGAAGGCAACCAGGAAGGCGAGTGCGCCGGTCAGGGCGAGTGCTGTGGTGCCGACGACATCGCGGCTGAAATACCAGTAAATGGCAGCGATGGCCAGATAGAACGCAGAACCTAGGGCGAAGAGGAGGCCTTCTATCTTCACTGGTCAGCTCCCGTCTTCACTGGAGCGTGGGCACCCGGGGCAGCGAGTTCCGGGTGATGCAGGTCGAACGCGGGACGCTCGGAGCGGATACGCGGCAAGGAGGTGAAGTTGTGACGCGGCGGCGGGCAGCTAGTTGCCCACTCGAGGGAGGCGCCCCAGCCCCACGGGTCATCGCAGTTGACCATCGGCGCAGTGCGCGAGGTCTTGATGACATTCCAGATGAAGAAGATCGAGGAGATGGCCAAGATCGCCGCACCCACGGTGGACACCTGGTTGAAGG
>JBIJBU010000007.1:0-33908 GCA_044345075.1 Candidatus Nanopelagicales bacterium
CAACGGCCTTCGCCGGAAATCCGGTGAGCGCAGCGCCACGCGCATCAACATGAATGACGAACCCCCCGACATGCCGACCGAGGACACCGAGCATCGCCCCGCTATCGGTGGTCGCTGCGAGCGCCGACCGAATGAGTTCACGCTGTGCCGCGAATGCCCTGGCGGACTGCTCGTACTCCTTGGAGGTCAGCCATTGCGACACCTCACGGCTGATGGCCACGAACGGGACGGGCTCGGGAATAGAGAGGACGACGATGCCCTGTGCTTCCGCAGCTGAGATCAACGCCTCGGGTACCTCCGCGTGGCTGAGTCCGACGCCGAAACCGAGAGCGCTGACTCCCGCCCGCACCAGGTGCCCAACGTACTCCTCACACGCGGCGACGTCTGCCGTCAGACGCATACCGGTGGTAAGGAGGAACTCACCACCTTCGAGCCACGGACTGGGGTCGGCGAGTTCGCTCACCGCGACCCAACTCACCTCGCGAGACAGGTCGCCGGAACTCGTCACGGGCACGAGCCCGAGATCACGCATGCCCAGCACTTCACGGACAGTCAGGGACATCTGCACTCACTCAACATCTCGGATACCGGGGACCACGCAATACTCCAGGATGGACCTCCCGCAGGCAAGGCTGCCGCCTAGGCTGGTCCATAACCCGAGAAGAGCTTTCGGCACCCAGGAGGAACCATGACCATCACGCCCGAGCGCACCGACAACGGCATCGCCCAGGAGCGCAAGCTCGTCACCTCCATTCCGGGCCCGGCCTCGGTCGCTCTCCAGGCTCGCAAGAACTCGGCCGTGTCCGGCGGAGTCGGCGTGACTTTGCCGGTCTACATCGAGCGGGCAGGAGGCGGAATCCTCATCGACGTAGACGGCAATTCGCTGATCGACCTCGGCTCGGGTATCGCGGTCACCACCGTCGGGAATGCCAATCCTTACGTCTCCGCGAATGTCGCCGAGCAGGCGGCAAAGCTCACTCACACCTGCTTCATGGTGACCCCCTACTCCGGTTACGTCGAGGTGTGCGAGGCCCTCAATCGCCTGACCCCCGGCGCGCACGAGAAACGATCGGCTCTGTTCAACTCCGGCGCCGAGGCCGTCGAGAACGCAGTCAAGGTCGCACGCGTGTTCACCAAGCGCACCGCAGTGGTTGTTCTCGAGCATGGCTATCACGGACGTACGAACCTCACCATGGGCATGACAGCGAAGAACATGCCGTACAAGGAGGGCTTTGGTCCCTTCGCGCCCGAGATCTACCGCGTGCCCGCCTCGTACCCCTACCGCGATCGTGGCCTGTCAGGCGAGGAGATGGCTGCAGTTGCCACCACTCGCATCGAGAAGGAAATCGGCGCGCACAATGTCGCTGCGATCATGATCGAACCGGTCCAGGGTGAAGGCGGATTCATCGTTCCGGGCAAGGGCTACTTTGCCGCGATGGCGAAATTTGCCAAGGACAACGGGATCGTCTTCATCGCCGACGAGATTCAAAGCGGATTCTGCCGCACCGGCAACTGGTTCGCCAGTGAGCACGAGGGCGTCGTTCCTGATCTGATCACCACTGCTAAGGGCATCGCTGGTGGCATGCCGCTCGCCGGTCTCACCGGTCGCGCAGAGATCATGGATTCAGTCCACGCCGGCGGTCTCGGCGGCACCTACGGCGGAAACCCCGTCGCCTGCGCCGGTGCGCTTGGTGCGATCCGCTGGATGGAAGAGACCAACGCCAACGCGCGTGCTCTCGCCATCGAGGAAATCATGGTTCCACGTCTTCGTGAGATGCAGGCAGCACATCCGACGATCGGTGAGATCAGAGGCCGCGGTGCCATGATCGCGATCGAGCTGGTCAAGCCCGGCACCATTGAGCCGGATGCCGCGCGCGCCGCAGCACTCAACAAGTTCTGCCATGAGAACGGCGTGATCACCTTGACGACCGGAACGTACGGAAATGTCTTTCGGTTCCTGCCGCCGCTGACGATCTCCGATGCACTGCTCAACGAGGGTCTCGACGTGTTGGCAGCAGCCTTCGAGGCTACGGCCTAAGGCTCACTCCCCCGGAATCCGATCAGCGAGCAAGGGCTGACGGGGATCCCACGTTGTGCCGTCGCGCGCATCTTTACGCCTGCGAGCGATTGCCGAGAGCGCCTCGAGTACGACGCGGTTGCCTAGCAGCGCCGTGATGTCAGCGTGGTCGTAGGGAGGCGCAACCTCCACCACATCGATTCCCACTACCGGCAACTCGTAGCAGATGCGCCGCACTGCATCGAGTAGTTGACGAGCGCTGAGACCGCCGGGTTCAGGGGTGCCGGTTCCGGGTGCATGGCCTGGATCACAGACGTCGATATCGACACTGAGGAATACGCCATCGCATTCATCAGTCGCGATCACGAATGCTTCAGTCAGGCACTCATCGAAGCCACGCGCCACGATCTCCGTCATCTCGTACGAGCGCATACCCTGCTCGGCCATCCAGGCCAAGGTCTCCGGCCCTGGCCAGTAGCCGCGCAGGCCCATCTGCAGGAAGCGATCACCACGAGCCGCGCCGGACTCGATGAGTCGTCGCATCGGCTGGCCATGACCCACCAATGACCCGAACTCGATATCACCGGTATCTGCGTGAGCATCGAAGTGAATGACCGAGACCTTGCCCCAGCCACGAGCACGCGCCACACCCGTGACATCAGGCCACGTGATGGTGTGATCTCCACCCAGCACAAGAGGAATCGCTCCCGATTGCGCGATCTTCTCGATAACTAGCTCGAGATCGGCGCAAGATCTCACCGCATCGCCGCTGTACAGCTCGACGTCTCCGGCATCGACAACGCGCATGTCCTGCAATCCATCGACGCGCATGGCGAGCGAGGGCCGCGAGCCATCGTGGGCCAGGTAGCACGCCGAACGCATCGCCTGAGGGCCGAAGCGTGCACCGCTGCGATACGACGTTCCGCCGTCAAACGGAGCCCCGACAATCACGACATCCGCATCTGCGAACGAGGAGGGATCATCAAGATCACAGCGATCCACACCTAGAAAGGTGATATCGGGACCGAACATTGAGCCATATCGCGCCATGGCACGACCCTAGCCAACGAGAGCTGCGTCGGAACGCAAGCTCACGAATCGAATCCGAGCCCGACTCGATCAAGGGTGCGCAGCCACAGATTTCGGCGCCCCTCTTGCAGGTCGGCCGAATGCAGTGACTTCGTGGTCCAGTTGATGCCCAAGGATCGGAACGGCTCAGGCGGGAACGGCAGGGGCTTCGATCGCACCATTGCCAGCTCGGTCAGTTCGGTCTTCTCACCGGAGAGGAGATCGAGCATGACGCGCGCTCCAAAGCGCGAGGAGCCAACTCCGAGCCCGGTGTAGCCCGCCACGAATGCTGTCTTCCCCGAATGTGCTCGACCCCAGAACGGCGCAAAGCGAGAGCAGGTGTCGATCGCTCCACCCCATCCGTGCGAGAAGCGAATCCCCTCAAGTTCAGGGAAAGTCTGATGGAAATGCTCCGAGAGACGACCGAATGCGCCGTGATCGACCTCGAACTGCGGATCAACGCCACTGTCACGGTGGTAGATGGCGTCATAACCACCCCACAGGATTCGACCATCAGCCGTCGGTCGGTAGTAGTGAAACTGGTTTCCGGCATCGCTCATGCCCTGGCGTTTATCCCAGCCGATGGAGTCCCACTGCTGGTCAGACAAGGGTTCGGTGACCAAGACGTAGTCGTACACAGGAACGATGTATTTCGCCATCTTGCGCAGCAGGGGCGGAAACGCATTGGTGGCTATCGCCACCTGGCGGGCGGTAATGCTCGCATTCTCGGTGGCGGCCATCACCCGCTTGCCGACGTCAGCAAGATCGAGAACTGGTGTGTTCTCGAAGACTCGAACCCCTGCTCGTTGACATGCGTCCAGAAGCCCCCAGGCAAGACGGGCAGGATTCACCAGAGCGACGTCTGGGTCCGCGATCGCGAAAAGGTAACTCGCCGAATGCACATCGGCTCGAATCTGCTCGCCGCTTAACTCATGGACGGTGTCACCATGAGCATTCGCGAGTACAGCCGTGTCGCGCAGGTCTTCGATCTGATGGTCCTGCACCGCGACTACGAGTTCCCCCGCAATCGTGAAATCACAATCGATTCCCAGTGAGGCGACGTCACGGCCGAGGTCATCGAGGTTCTGGTGACCAAGCCTCACCAACTGGTCGAGCTCCGACGGCCAGCGATCGGCTCCGTTACGAATCCCGTGCGTCAGCGAGTGAGAGACGAACCCTCCGTTACGACCGCTCGCGGCATCGGCCACACGGCCGGCATCAACGAGCACGACGTCAAGTGAAGGGTTCTCACGCTTAGCTAGCAGTGCGGTCCAGAGTCCGCTGAATCCACCTCCGATGACCAGGAGTCCACACGAGGTATCAGAGTGCAGCGTGGGCGTAGAGCCGGGCCGCCGCGGATCATCGAGCCAGAAAGGTGTTGGAGTGAGGTCGCGCAATGCATCCAGGGCCACCGGGCCAGGAGTGTCAAGGAAGAACATGAGGGCCTTTCGAGGTAACGGGATGAGGGGCGAAGCCATCGCTTCGTCGTCCCACCAATCCCTTCGTTCCTCTCGCGCCTACCAGTGCATCAGTGCACCTGCAGGCTCTTCCTCTTACGGTAACTCACGAACTGGGCAATAAGAACCACCAACAGGGCAATCACGAAAACGAGGGTTGCCAGAGCGTTGACCTGCACAGGGATACCCCGCTGGGCCGCACCCCAGATAAAGATCGGGAACGTGACCAGGGTTCCCGCATTGAAGTAACTGATGATGAAGTCATCAAAGGAGAGCGAGAATCCGAGGAGCGCCGCACCCAGGATGCCGGGCAGTACCAGCGGGAGTGTCACATACCGGAACGTCGCACGTGGACCGGCGTAGAGATCTCGCGCGGCCTCCTCCAGTCGAGGATCCAGGCCCTGAAGACGTGCCTTCACGGTCACCACGACGAACGAGATGATGAACATGATGTGCGCGATGATTACGGTCGGCGCGCCCAGCGGGAATCGCATGTTCAAGAAGAGCGCCAGAAGGCTCGATCCCAGGACAACTTCGGGAGTCGCCATCGGCAAGAAGATCAGCAGGTTTGTCGTGGTGCGCCCGCGGAAACGATGGCGGACCAGTGCGAAGGCGATCATCGCCCCGAGCAGTGTGGCCACTGCCGTGGAGATCAGGCCAATCTGGATGCTGGTCATGAATGACGAGCAGACTCCAGGCACTCCGCACAGGTTTGTCCAGGCGTCGAGTGAGAACTCATTCCAACTGATGTTGAACTTGCCCGAGGGCTTGTTGAAACTGAGAGCTGCAACCACCGCAATCGGGATGAAGAGATACACCAGAACTGCGATCGCAATGATCGCGATGATGTGACGACGAAGCCAACGCATCAGACCAGTTCCTCCGTCCCGGCGCGACGGATGTAACTGAAGACGAGAACCAGAATGACCGTCATAAGCAGGAACGACAGTGCACTAGCGATCGGATAGTCACGGAACTCGATGAAGTTCGTCTGGATCGCATTGCCGATCATCTTGTCCTTGGTCGAGCCAAGTAGTTCCGCGTTGATGTAGTCGCCCGCGGAAGGAATAAAGGTCAGCAAGGTTCCCGCCACGACACCTGGAAGTGACAGCGGCCACGTGACCTTACGGAAGGTCGTGATCGGCGACGCGTACAGATCTGACCCTGCCTCAATCAATCTCGGGTCGATTTTCCCGAGGGCTGCATAGAGCGGCAAGATCATGAAGGGAAGGAAGTTATACGTCAGGCCCGCGATCACGGCAATAGGAGTGTTCAACACTCGCCCATCAGGGAGCAGATGCAGCATGTTGAGGGTCGAGGTGATGAATCCGTCGTCGGCGAGGATCGTCTTCCATGCATAGGTGCGCAGCAGGAACGAAGCGAACAATGGTGCAATCACGAGCACAAGCAGAAGTGAGCTCCACCTGCCCGACTTGAAGGCGATGAAGTACGCGAGCGGATACGAGATCACCAGCGCGAGCGCCGTCGCAATGCCGGCAAAGACGAAAGAGCGCACGAACAGCGGCCAGTACTCGGCAATGGCCTGCCAGTAGTTCCCGATCTCGAAACCGACCGCGTACTTACCCGGCTTACCCTCGATGGGCTTCTGCAGGCTCGTCACGAAGAGCGTGACCAGTGGAATCGCAAAGAAGATCGCGAGCCACGCTATGCCCGGCAGCAGAAGGAAGTAACCCGTGCGTGTCTTTCGCTGGGCTGGCTCTACTGGCGCCACAGGCGCATTTCCAGGCAGTACGTGCGCCACGGCTACTTGGCCTCGAGTGACTCTGCTGCCTCGCGGAGCTCTCGCACGTCGGCAGACACGCCTGCCGAGAGATCCTGACGACCGTCAAGGCCGAAGGTGTGTGCTGGCGACCAATGCACGATGACCTCGTCACCGACCTCGCAGCGATCACCCACGATGCTGTTCTGCTCGAACACGATGAGTTCTTGACCCCATGCTGTTCGCACGAGGTACTGGGTCGAAACGCCCGTGTACGAGACATCCGTTACTCGGCCCCGAGCCCTGTTGTGATGCTCGGGAACCTTGGCCGAATCAACGAGATCGAGAACGGTGAGCTTCTCGGGACGAACACCGACGATGATTGAGTCGCTCGAGGAGAAGTTTCGATCGCTGGGCAGTCGGAAAGTCTCGCCGAAGGCGCTGACGTCGACAAATTCGCCCGCACCTGCTTTACGGCCTTCAATGAGATTGGCCTGACCGAGGAAGTTCGCCACGAACACCGTGCGCGGTGACTCATAGATCTCCGCAGGGTGTCCCATCTGCTCAATTCGACCCTTGTTCATCACTGCCACGGTGTCGGCCATGGTCATGGCCTCCTCCTGATCGTGAGTGACATGCACGAACGTGGTACCAACCTCGGTCTGGATGCGCTTGAGTTCGATCTGCATCTGCCGACGCAACTTGAGATCGAGAGCACCGAGCGGCTCGTCGAGAAGCAGCACCTCAGGCTGGTTGATCAGCGCGCGCGCGACGGCGACGCGTTGCTGCTGACCACCTGAGAGCTGGGCGGGCTTGCGCCGAGCGAGCGGTGCGAGCTCGACAAGCTCGAGCATCGCCATCACTGGCTGATTGACATCCTTGATCCCCCGGCGGCGAAGGCCGAAGGCAATGTTCTCGAAGATGTCGAGATGGGGAAACAGAGCGTACGACTGGAACACCGTGTTCACCGGACGCTTGTGCGGTGGCATTCGCGTGACATCGGTGTCGCCAATACGAATCGTCCCTGCCGTCGGATCCTCGAGACCGGCCACCATTCGCAATGTCGTGGTCTTGCCGCATCCGGAGGCGCCAAGGAGGGCGAAAAACGACCCTGCGGGGATCGTGAGGGTGAGATCGTCAACCGCTGCCGTGTCACCGAAGCGCTTGGTCAGGTTCTCCAGACGAAGGTCTTCGACCTGGCGCACAGCAGAGTTCACGTTACTTCCTTCTCATTGGTGTGCGCGAAGACTAGTTGCCGATGGCCTTCTGGAAATCACGTTGGTACTGGATCTCCTGCTCGGCGTTCAGCGGCATGAAGACATAGGAGTTATCAAGCATCCCCGAGGTCGGGAAGATCCAGGGGTTCTCGGCCAGAGCCGGATCGATCGACGTGATGGCTTCCTGCGCTCCTGCCACCGGGCAGATGTACTGCACATAGGCAGCAACCTCTGCCGCAACCTTGGGGTCGTAGTAATAATTCATGACCTGTTCCGCATTGGACTTGTGCGCGGCTAGAGCAGGGATCAGCATGTTGTCTGTCCAGAGCATGCCGCCGGATTCCGGAAGGGCGATGCCGAAGTCGCTGCCCAGCTGGATCATGTCGCCGGACCAGCCGATTACCGCGATGACATCGCCGCTTTCCAGGGCACCCGCGTAATCGTTGCCGGTGACCTGTCGCACTTGTCCGCTGTCGATCTGCTTGGTGAGCTCGGCAAGTGCTGCCTGCCATTGATCTTCTGTGAAGTTCGAGGGGTCTGCACCCTGCCAGGCCAAGATGCAGCCCATGGTGTCGCGCATCTCCGAGAGCAAGGTGACGCGTCCCTTGAGCTTCGGGTCAAAAAGCTGATTCAGGCTGGACATCGTGTCGGTGCCCAGAGTCTCCTTCAGCTTGGCCTTATTCCAGCCGAGCAACCCGAAACCGGACTGCCAAGGCAATGAGTACTGGCGGCCTGGGTCAAAGCTGACGTCCTGCCACTTCGGCAGCAGATTGACGGCATTGGGGATATTGGCCTTATCGAGCTTCTGCGAGTAGCCATTCTCGATCCACAGGCCGGCCATCCAGTCGGTGAGCACCACGATGTCTCGCCCGATGTCCTGACCCTGTTCGAGCTGAGTGCGCACCTTGGCGTAGAACTCGTTGTTGTCATTGACGTCTTCGGTGTAGGTAACACTTATGCCGGTCGAGGCCTCGAAGGCCTTCAGCGAGGGGTACTCGCCGGTCTCTTCATTCACGTCGAGGTACAGGGGCCAGTTGGACCAGTTCACGACCTTGTCGGTTGCGGACTGATCAGTTGCGCTGGCAGGGCTGGCGGAAGCGCTCGCGCCATCGTCGCCGCCTGCGCCGCATGCTGCTGCGACCATGACCACGCCACCGAGTCCGGCAGCTTGCATGACCCGCCGACGCGATACCGAGGACTTGATCATCTCGGTGATTTGCTGGGCCGGCTCTGGGTGCTTGGTCATGGTGTCCTCTCGATCGGTGACGTGCTGTGCCTGCATGAAATCACGCTGGGTGCTCCGTGACAAGGACCAAAGGGTACGAACTCCCCGAGGCCTTCCATCAGACGCCACGGAGGGTCGGACCGGCACCTGCCGCAGCGGCCAGGGCGAGAATGACACCCTGCAATTGCTCGACATTGTTCTCATGCAGTTGTCCGGTGGTCACACGCACATGAGCCTTGTCACTCGGACCCACCATGAATGGGGCACCAGGAGCCACTCGAACCCCCATGGCAGCCAGGGCAATCAGGGCCGCCCGCTCATCGGCCACCTCGACCCACGCATTGATGCCATCGCCGGTCGTGCTGGTGATGCCCTGGCCCGCGAGGCCCGCCCGCAGGGCAAGGCTTCGCATCGCGTAGGTGCTTCGCGCCCGAGTGACGGCCGCAATCGCGGCGGTATCGGTCAGCAACTCGACCAGAACCGCCTGAAGCAGGCGACTAGTCCAGCCGGGCCCGAGCATTCGACGGGAGATGAGGGGGTCGATTGCATCCGCCGAGCCGCCCACGGCAGCAATTCGGAGATCCGGTCCGTGTGACTTGGAGTAACTGCGGATGTGCACCGTGCGTTCGGGGAGGTGGCAGCCGATGCTGACATCCTCGCCTGTCGCGATATCCCCGGAGTGATCATCCTCGACGATCCATACCTGGGTGCGCTTGAGCACCGCTGCTAGCTCGGCAGCCCGAGCAACAGACATGTTGGTACCAGTGGGATTTTGGGCACGCGGCTGCAAGAAGAGTGCCACCGGCTCTTCGGCGAGCGCGTCCGCGAGCTCGGTAGGAATGATGCCCTCGTCGTCCATGGACACGGCGATGATCTCCGCACCACTGCGCTCAAGAAGGTCGATCAGCGGCGGGAATCCCGGATTCTCCATCACCACCCGATCGCCCAGGCGAACCACCTGCTCGACCACGCGCGAGAGGGCATCCAAGGCACCATCGACGACAGTGAGTCGCTCCGGCTCGAAGGGCCAGGTCCGACGAAGGAGATCTTGGAGCTGCGGCAAAACAGGATCGTCGAGATAGCTCGTGGTCCAGGCCAGTTGCCTGGTCGTGACACGCTCCAGGGCGTCGCGCAGATCAGGCAGTAACGCCGGATCTGGGGTACCCGTCGACAAGTCGAGCCCATCCGCGCCGGGTGCCCCACCAATGCTGAGATAACGCACCGGCCGCGAAGGCTCGCTCGGTGCCAGCACGAAGGTGCCGGCCCTGCCCCTCGCCTTGATGGCGCCCACCGCAGCGAGAGCCTGCCAGGCCTCGCTGACGGTGGCCGGGCTGATGCCAAGATCCTGGGCAAGGTCCCGGACCGTCGGGAGACGATCCCCCTCGACCAGACGGCCCGACCTGATCAGGCGATGAACAGCGGCAGCGATGCCCTTAGGTGACCGGTCATGGACAGCAGCGACCAGAAGCGCCTCGTGCGCTGCATCGACTGCAATGGTCATGCCGACTCCTTCTCTGTGTCGCAAAAGTACAGAAAATTTGTCGCGAAAAATCACTTTCGAAACATTTTGTTGAATCGCCTGTGTAACACATTCGAAACTGTCTAACCTGCAGAATCACAAAGTACCTTCTGCACTCGCTCTACCGATTCGGGCAACGCAGGTCACTGCGCTGGACGAATAATTGTCACTCGCACTAGGAGGAATTCATGTCAGTCGTTCGCGCGGCGCTCGTCCAGACCAACTGGACCGGCGACAAGGAATCGATGATCGTCGTTCACGAGAACTACGCCCGCGAGGCTGCGGCCCAGGGTGCGCAGGTCATCTGCTTCCAGGAGCTCTTCTACGGCCCCTACTTCTGCCAGGTCCAGGACAAGAAGTTCTACGAGTACGCCGAGGCCATTCCCGGTCCGATCACCGAGCGCTTCCAGAAGCTGGCGAAGGAGCTCAACATGGTGATGGTGCTCCCGATGTACGAGGAGGACCAGCCGGGAATCCTGTACAACACGGCGGCTGTCATCGACGCAGACGGCAGCTACCTCGGCAAGTACCGCAAGCAGCACATCCCCCACGTGGGCGGATTCTGGGAGAAGTTCTACTTCCGTCCCGGCAATGGCGGTTACCCGGTGTTCGATACGGCTGTTGGAAAGATCGGCGTGTACATCTGCTACGACCGTCACTTCCCGGAGGGCTGGCGAGCACTCGGCGTTAACGGCGCGCAGATCGTCTTCAACCCTTCAGCAACCTCTCGCGGACTCTCCCAGTACCTCTGGAGCATCGAGCAGCCTGCCGCTGCCGTGGCTAACGAGTACTACGTCGGCGCAATCAACCGGGTTGGCATCGAGGATCTCGGCGACGATGACTTCTACGGACAGTCCTACTTCGTCGATCCCGAGGGTGCCTACGTCGGCGAGAAGGGCGATCCGTACAAGCCCGAGTTGATCGTGCGCGACCTCAACATGGACCTGCTCACCGAGGTTCGCAATCGTTGGCAGTTCTACCGCGATCGTCGTCCGGATGCCTACCAGGACCTCACTCGCCCGTAATCTGCACTCATCCTTCGAAGCATCGTCAGTCAATTAGTTGATCAGGGAGAACTCATGACCATCCTCGTCAAGAACGGAACTGTCGTCACGGCCCAGGGCAGCACCCAGGCTGACGTGCTTATCGACGGCGAGCGCATCGCCGCCGTTCTCGCGCCGGGAGATTCCTCCCTCGGGGCGAACATCGAAGCAAGTGCTGACCGTGTCATCGATGCCACCGGGAAGTACGTCGTTCCCGGTGGCATCGACGGACACACCCACATGGAGATGCCCTTCGGCGGAACTGTCGCCGCCGACAGCTTCGAGACTGGAACGCGCGCAGCAGCGTGGGGTGGCACCACCACGATCATCGACTTTGCCGTGCAAATGCAGGGTGAACGAGTTCAGGACTGCCTGGCGGCTTGGCACGATAAGGCCCGTGGCAATTGCGCCATCGACTACGGCTTCCACCAAATTGTTGGCGGTGTAAACAGCGAGTCACTCAAGGCAATGGATGAGCTCGTCGATGAGGGCGTGACAACCTTTAAGCTGTTCATGGCCTACCCTGGCGTATTCCTGAGCTCTGACGGACAAATTCTCCAGGCCATGCAGCAGGCCAGCAACAACGGCTCCATGATCATGATGCATGCCGAGAATGGCAGCGCGATTGATGTCCTCGTCGCTCAGGCACTTGCCGAGGGAAAGACTGACCCGAAGTACCACTCACTGACTCGCCCCTGGGAAACCGAGGCCGAAGCCGTCAATCGCGCGATCATGCTGGCCCGCATGACCGGAGCACCCCTCTACATCGTGCACATGTCAGCCAAGCAGGCCGTCGAGGTGCTGCAGAAGCACAAGGACGAGGGCTGGAATGTCTTCGGCGAGACCTGCCCGCAGTACCTCTACCTCTCGCTCGAGGAGCAGCTCGCTCAGCCGGGCTTCGAGGGATCGAAGTGGGTGTGCTCGACTCCCCTGCGCTCAAGCGCTGAGGGCCATCAGGACGAACTGTGGCGGTACCTGCGCACCAACGACCTCTCGGTAATCAGCACCGACCACTGCCCCTTCTGCTTTAAGGAGCAGAAGGAAATCGGCATCGGTGACTTCTCGAAGATTCCTAACGGCATCGGCTCCGTTGAGCACCGTATGGACCTCATCTACCAAGGCGTGGTCGACGGCAAGATCAGCCTCGAACGCTGGGTGGAACTCTGCAGCACTACTCCGGCCCGCATGTTCGGTCTATACGGCCGAAAGGGTGCAATCGCACCTGGTTTCGATGCCGATGTCGTGATCTACGATCCAGCAGGCCGAACCGAGATCGGTTACCACAAAACCCACCACATGAACATGGATCACTCCGCCTGGGAGGGCTACGTGATCGACGGGCACGTCGACACCGTCATCTCACGCGGAACTGTCGTCATTGATGACAACACATACCTGGGTACGAAGGGCCACGGCCAGTTCCTCAAGCGCGGCCTCTCGCAATACCTCATCTGATTCCCTCCACACTGACGAAAGCGGTAATCGTGCGCAACATCGCCCACTGGATCAACGGCACCAACGTCCCCTCAACCTCGGGTCGCACCGCCCCCGTGTTCAATCCGGCCACAGGTGAGCAACAGGCCGTCGTTGGCCTGGCCAGCGTTGCCGAGGTTGATGCAGTCGTGGCCGCCTCGAAGGCTGCTGCGGCGTCATGGCGGTCGTCATCGCTGTCCAAGCGTGCGGAGATCATGTTCAAGTTCCGTCAGCTCGTCGACGAGAACCGTGCCAAGATCGCTGACCTCATCTCCATTGAGCATGGCAAAGTGCCCAGCGACGCAGCCGGCGAACTGGCACGCGGTATCGAGAACCTCGAGTTCGCCTGCGGCATTCCGAACTTGCTCAAGGGCGGCTACAGCGAGCAGGTCTCGGGAGGCATCGACGTCTACTCCATCAAGCAGCCTCTCGGCGTCGTTGCCGGAATCACGCCGTTCAACTTCCCCGCGATGGTGCCGATGTGGATGTTCGCTAACGCAATCGCTTGCGGTAACGCGTTCATTCTCAAGCCCAGTGAGAAGGATCCGTCGGTCAACACCTTCATCGCCGAACTGCTCAAGCAGGCCGGCCTCCCTGACGGTGTGTTCAACATCGTCCAGGGCGACAAGGTTGCCGTCGATCGCATCCTCGAGCACCCTGACATCGCTGCCGTGAGCTTCGTGGGCTCCACCCCGATCGCCAAGTACATCTATTCGACAGGCACGGCCAATGGCAAGCGGGTGCAAGCACTAGGTGGTGCCAAGAACCACATGGTCGTTCTGCCAGATGCCGATGTAAATATGGCAGCCGATGCCGCAGTGAGTGCGGCGTACGGATCCGCAGGCGAGCGCTGCATGGCGATCTCTGTCGTGGTGGCCGTCGGCAACGTCGGCGATGCACTCGTGGAGGCCATTGCCGAGCGACTGCCCAAGGTCAAGGTCGGTCCGGGCACGGATCCCTCAAACGAGATGGGCCCGGTCATCAGCGCCGAGCACCTCGAGAAAGTCAAGGGCTACCTCGGTGGCGCTACCGGTGAGGGCGCGACCATCGTCGTCGACGGTCGCGAAGCCGACCTACCTGCCAGCGGATACTTCCTCGGCGTTTCACTTCTCGATCACGTGAAGCCCGGAATGAAGGTGTACGACGATGAGATCTTCGGCCCGGTACTCGCCGTGATACGCGTCGACACTTACGAGCAGGCAGTTGAGCTCATCAACAAACATCAGTACGGCAACGGCACTGCGATCTTCACTCGCGATGGCGGCGCTGCACGGCAGTTCCAGTTCGAGATCAATGTGGGCATGGTCGGCATCAACGTTCCGATCCCCGTTCCCGTGGCCTACTACAGCTTCGGCGGATGGAAGTCCTCACTGTTCGGTGACAGCAACATCTATGGCCCCGCCGGCATTGAGTTCTATACCCGCACCAAGACCGTCACCTCGCGTTGGCCCGATCCGTCGACATCAAGTGTCGACCTCGGTTTCCCGCGCACCCGCTAACTCAAGCACACAGAAGAAGAGGTAAGACATGGACATCGGCGTCGTTCTGCAGTGCACTCCCCCGGCTGCTCGAGTGATCGACCTTGCCAAGCGGGCAGAGACCTACGGCTTCTCGCACGTCTGGACTTTCGACTCTCACATCCTGTGGGAAGAGCCTTACGTGATCTACAGCAAGATTCTCGACGAGACCCGGAAGGTGATCATCGGCCCGATGGTCACCAACCCAGCCACTCGCGACATCACCGTGACCGCCTCGACTTACGCCACTCTCAATGAGATGTACGGCAACCGCACCGTGGTCGGTATCGGCCGCGGTGACTCCGCGGTGCGCGTGACCAATGGCAAGCCGGTCACGGTTGCCGAACTTCGCCAGGCCGTGATCGACATCAAGGGGCTGGCCAACGGTGAGGCGATCGAGTACAAGGGCAACAACATCCGCCTTCCGTGGGCGGGCGCCAGCCGCACCCCGGTGTACGTCGCTGCGTACGGCCCGAAGGTGCTCGCCCTGACTGGCGAGGTCGGAGACGGCTTCATCCTCCAGCTTGCCGATCCCTCGATCGCCGACTGGACCATGACCGCGGTTCGCGACGCAGCCAAGGGAGCCGGCCGGAACCCGGATGATGTCTACATGTGCATTGCCGCACCCGCATACGTCACCGATGGGTCGCCCGAGCAGCACGCTCACGCCCGCGATCAGCTGCGCTGGTTCGGCGGCATGGTGGGCAATCACGTCGCTGACATCGTCGAGCGTTACGGCGACAGCGGTGCGGTGCCCCAGGCCCTGACCGACTACATCAAGGCTCGTAAGGGCTACGACTACAACGAGCACGGCCAGGCCGGCAACACCCACGCCGACTTCGTCCCTGACGAGATCGTTGACCGCTTCTGCATCATCGGCCCGCCCGAGGAGCACATCCGCCGCCTCGAAGAGCTTAAGGCGATGGGCGTCGATCAGTTCGCCCTTTATCTCCAGCATGACGATAAGGACCACACGCTGGCCGCCTACGGTGAGAAGATCATCCCTGCCGTGCAGGACGTCCTCTTGGCCAAGAGCTAGTCGGACTTGCGTACACAGGAGTGATATTCACGTGACCCAGACTGCAGTTGTGACCAGCACGCCGCCTCGCCGCTCGGGTAATGCCGCGCGGCGGTTCAAGCGGGGTGCCATCTCAGTCCTGTGGGCGCTCGCAGGAGTTGTCCTCGTGATCGTCATGTGGGAGCTCGTGAAGTGGCTCGGGACTGTGATGAGCCTGCCGTTCGACTCGAGCGACGGAACGATGCCGCATGTATGGACAATCTTTGATGCGTTCTCGCAGCCTGAGGTGCGTGGCTCGGACACCACCGTGCTCGAGGCCGTCATCGCCAGCGCTGCCCGCTCCTTGCTAATCGCCGGCGGGGGCTTCATCATCGGTGTCAGCGTGGGCCTGCTGCTGGCAATCATCATGCAACGCTTCGCGTTCATGGAACGAGGCCTGCTGCCATTCGTGATCGCCTCGCAGACCGTTCCGCTGATCGCACTTGCCCCGCTGATTGTGGGCATCGGAAATCGCATTAGCTTCGGCCCGATCCAATGGAACACCACCTATTCGGTGATGTTCATCGCGGCGTACTTGGCATTCTTCCCGCTCTCCGTGGGTGCACTTCGCGGCTTGCACTCCCCCACACCGACTTCCCTTGAACTCATGCGCTCCTACGCGGCCACGCCCAGGCAGATGCTGTTCCGTCTCCGCTTTCCTTCATCCCTGCCCTACCTTGTGCCCGCCCTCAAGGTCTCGGCAGCTTCAGCCATCATCGGCACGGTGGTCGCAGAGATCTCCACCGGCGTCAAAGGTGGCATCGGCCGATTGATCATCGAGTACGCCCGTGAGGCGAGTTCGAATCCCGCCAAGGTCTACGTGGCCGTGCTCGGCGCCCTCGTTCTGGGCCTCGTCGCTGCAGCACTCGTCACCGCACTCGATTTGTACCTGACCCGTAATCTTCCGAAGGAAGGCAAGGCATGAGCGACACCACAGCAGTAGCCGCTAAGGGCATCTGGAAGGTCTTCAACGAGGGCCAGGCCAATGAGGTCACGGCGTTGCAGGATGTCGACCTCACCGTCGGCCAGGGTGAGTTCATCTCCCTGATCGGACCTTCCGGCTGTGGCAAGAGCACCCTGCTCAGGGTCATCGCTGACCTCACGGATGCCACCAAGGGCGAGCTCACCGTCGCAGGCCTGCCTGTCCAGGAGGCACGCAAGCAGCAGCGCTACGGCATCGCCTTCCAGCAGGCGGCACTCTTCGACTGGCGCACCGTCCGCCGCAATGTGGAATTACCGCTCGAACTAGCCGGATGGGACAAGGCCAAGCGCAAGGCGCGGGCACTTGAGCTTCTCGACATGGTGCAGCTATCCGACTTCGCCGATCATCGCCCGTGGGAACTCTCGGGTGGAATGCAGCAGCGGGTCGCGATCGCGCGCTCACTTGCCGTAGACCCGCCCCTTCTGCTGATGGACGAGCCCTTCGGCGCTCTCGACGAGATGACCCGCGAGCGGATGCAAAATGAGCTCCTGCGCATCCGACTCGAGACCGGCAAGAGCATCATCTTTGTCACGCACTCGATTCCCGAGGCGGTGTACCTCTCCGATCGCGTCGTGGTGATGTCACCTCGCCCGGGCCGCATCACCGACATCGTCGACGTCAAGCTTGGCGATCGCAATGAGAACACCCGCGAGGCTGAGGCGTTCTTCGAGGCGGTCACGGCTGTGCGCGAGGCCCTTCGCGGGCACACCGGCAGCGCCGGCAACAGCGTTCGTGCTCGGGTCGGCGAGGTCTGATGCGCGGCAAGCTCAGGGCGATTTGGCCGCCTGTCCTGATCGCAGCGATTTTCCTGATCGCGTGGCAACTCCTGGTCGTGATCCAAGACCTCAAGCCTTATCTCTTGCCGGCACCCAGCGCGATTTTCAGCACTTTCACGGGCGACATCGATCTGATGTTCTCCGCCGCGTTCTACACGGGCACCACGGCTTTGCAGGGCTTAGTGTTCGGAACATTTATCGGGCTCGTGCTGGCACTCCTGGCTCAGCGTTTCGGCATCGTTAACAATCTGATAACTCCTCTCGCTGCAGGGCTCGCAGCCGTCCCGATCATCGCGTTGACCCCTATCCTCAACAACATGTTCGACATCACCAGCCGCACCCCTCGTGTGCTGATCACCACGATCATCGTGTTCTTCCCGGTGTTCGTGAATGTGACCAAGGGCCTCATCCAGGTCCGGCCGGTGCAGCTTGAACTCATGCGGTCGATGAACGCCAATCCGCGCACCACGCTGCGGGTTTTGCGCATCCCGAATGCGATCCCCTTCTTCTTCACCGCCTTGAAGATCGCGGCACCTCTCGCCGTGATCGCAGCACTGGTCGCCGAGTACTTCGGCGGACCGCAAACCGGACTTGGTAGTCGCATCGCATCCGCGGCCGCCAATACTGCCTACGGTCGCGCGTGGGCTTATGTAGTCGCTTCCATCATCACGGGCCTGGTGTTCTACCTGGTCGTCGTGATGGTCGAGAAGTGGACAACACCCTGGACGGGCCGTAGTACTACGGCCTGACATCTATAAGAAGGAGACAGTATGCGAGACATCGCACGCAACAAGTGGGTCCAGTTCGCTGGTCTCGCCACTGTTGGCGCACTTGCCCTCTCGGCATGTGGTGGCAGCAGCAGTTCCTCGGAGTCAACCGCTGCAGCCTCCGCTGCGCCGGCTGCGTCGGCCGCTGCGGCCGAGTGCACCACTCCGACTCCCGTTAGCCTGCAGCTGCAGTGGTTCGTCCAGGCACAGTTCGGCGGCTACTACGCAGCCAAGGACATGGGCTACTACGACGAGGCTTGCCTCGACGTGACCATCCTCGAGGGTGGCGTGGACATCGTTCCCCAGACCGTTCTCGCACAGGGCGGCGCTGACTTCGCGATCAGCTGGGTGCCGAAGGCACTCTCTTCCCGCGAGCAGGGCGCAGGCATCGTTGACGTCGCACAGGTCTACCAGCGCTCCGGCACCCGCCAGGTGGCATGGGCCGATTCGGGCATCAAGACCTCTGCAGATCTCAAGGGCAAGAAGGTCGGCAACTGGGGCTTCGGCAACGAGTACGAGCTGTTCGCAGGCATCTCCAAGGCCGGCCTCGACGCCAGCTCCGATGTCGAGCTCGTTCAGCAGCAGTTCGACATGAAGGCACTGCTCAGCCGCGAGATCGATGCTGCCCAGGCAATGACCTACAACGAGTACGCCCAGCTGCTCGAGGCCGTCAACCCGGACACCGGCAAGCTCTACACCGCTGAGGACTTCACCGTTCTCGACTGGAACACCGAGGGTACGGCCATGTACCAGGACGCCATCTGGGCCTCGCAGGAGCGTCTTGCTGACGCCGCCTACCAAGCGACGACTCAGGCATTCGTCCAGGCATCCCTCAAGGGCTGGATCTACTGCCGCGACAACGCACAGGCGTGCGCTGACATCATCACGGCCAATGGTTCCAAGCTCGGCGCGAGCCACCAGCTGTGGATGATGAACGAGGTCAACAAGCTGATCTGGCCGTCGCCTCTGGGCGTTGGCGTCATTGATCCCGCACTGTGGGATCAGACCGTGACCGTGGCTCTTGGCACCAAGAACCTCGATGGTGTGGCCATCATCTCTGCAGCACCTGATGCAGAGGCCTGGACCGACACCTACGCGAAGGCAGCAAACGCGGCGCTCGAGGCCGAGGGCCTCAACGTCACCGGTGATGCATTCGCACCGATCACCGTCACCCTCAACGAGGGCGGCAACTAGTTCCAACCAGAAGGGCCCGGTGGCAACAGCCACCGGGCCCTTCTGCATGTCCGAGATCTGTGGAACCAGTGCCTTAGTCGAGTGATGCCATCACGTGCTTGATGCGCGTGTAATCCTCGAAGCCATACATCGAGAGATCCTTGCCGTAGCCCGAGTGCTTGAAGCCACCATGGGGCATCTCGGCCACGAACGGGATGTGAGAGTTGATCCACACCACGCCAAAATCGAGTCGTTTGGCCATCCGCATTGCGCGACCGAAGTCCTTGGTCCACACCGAAGAGGCCAAGCCGTAACGCACCCCATTCGCCCAGCGCAGCGCTTCTGCCTCGTCGGTGAACTTTTGCACTGTCATGACGGGGCCAAAAACCTCGTCCTGGATCATCTCGTCGTCCTGGCGCAGATGAGCAACCACGGTCGGCTCGATAAAGAATCCGGTCGTGCCCTGACGCGTGCCGCCAGCCACGATCTCGGCGTGCGAAGGCGTGCGCTCGAGGAAGCCGAGCACTCGCTCCATCTGGTTCACGTTATTGACCGGCGGCACGAAACCATCTCCGCTCGGTCCACCGATCAGCGTCGTAGAGGTCTTCCGCGCCTGTTCAGCGAGAGCTGCGACGAACTCGTCATAGATCGGCGCTGCGACAAGCAATCGAGTGGCAGCGGTGCAGTCCTGACCGGCATTGAAATACCCAGCGAATGCCAGCCATTCTGCGGCCGCTGAGACGTCGGCATCCTCGAAGATCACGATGGGGGCCTTGCCTCCGAGCTCCAGGTGCACACGCTTGAGATCACGGGAGGCAGATTCGGCGACCTCCATACCGGCTCGAACCGAACCGGTGATCGCGACCATCTGAGGTGTCGGATGCTCGACGACCAGCTTGCCCGTCGACCGATCGCCGCAGATCACGTTGAGCACGCCATCGGGCAGAGCTCCGGAGGCGCCGATGATCTCGGCGAGCCTGATCGTGGCGACCGGGGTCGTATCGCTCGGCTTCAGCACGACCGTGTTGCCGGCCGCGATAGCGGGGCCGATCTTCCAAATCGCCATGGCCAGCGGGTAGTTCCAGGGCGTGACCTGCCCAATCACGCCGACGGGTTCGCGGCGGATCATCGAGGTGAAGCCCTTCATGTACTCCCCTGCCGACTTCCCTTCAAGGATTCGGGCAGCGCCAGCGAAGAACCGCAGCTGGTCGATCATCGGCGGGAGCTCTTCGGCCATGGTCACCGAGATGGGCTTGCCGGTGTTCTCGCACTCCAGGGCGATGAGCTCGGCCCCATGAGCCTCCATCGCATCGGCGATCTTGAGCAAAGCGAGCTGCCGCTCGGCAGGGGTGGTGTCGCCCCAGGTCTCGAAGGCCGCCGACGCTGCGGCATAAGCCGCATCAACATCGGCGGAGCCGGAGACCGGCGCGGTGGCAAACACCTGGCCGGTGGTCGGGTTTACCAGGTCACTGGTCTGGCCGCTCGCGGCATCCACGCTGCGGCCATTGACGAAATTGCGGACTGTGGTCACCGAGTCTCCAATGGGGTGAGGTGTGAAGTCAGATTACCCTCACGGCCACGCTTTCTTAAGCCAAGACTCGATTTGGATACGAAATTAGTAGTCAAATCACGAAATGACCACGGATTCACTTGCTTCGGGGCGCTGATCAGCGCATGATCAATCCATGGCCCCCCGAGAGCGCATTCCGTCTGTTGCCCTCGATGACGTCTCCAAGGCAATCATCGAGCAGTTGCAGCAAGATGGCCGCCGGCCGTACGCCACGATCGGCAAGGCTGTAGGCCTGTCGGAGGCAGCAGTGCGGCAGCGCGTGCAGAAGCTGACGGAGTCCGGGGTCATGCAGATCGTGGCTGTCACGGATCCCATGCAGGTGGGGTTCTCGCGCGCGGCCATGATCGGAATTCGGGTTGATGGTGACCCCGAGGCGGTAGCCGCCCGCATTGAAGGCATGCCCGAGGTTGACTACCTCGTGGTGTGTGCAGGCCAGTACGACATCTTGGCCGAGGTCGTGGCCGAGGACGACGAGCACCTTCTGGAGATCGTCAACCGCAAGATTCGCGCCATTGAAGGCATTAGATCCACTGAGACATTCGTCTATCTGAAACTGCGCAAGCAGATCTACACCTGGGGAACACGATGACATCGACACCGCAGTACGTGACCGAATCCGGATACGACGCCCTCGCAGAGAAGGCGCGTGATCACCTCTGGATGCACTTCACGCGTCACTCCGTGTACTACGAGGGCGGCCACGTGCCGATCATCGTCAAGGGCGACGGCTGCTACATCTGGGATGACCAGGGACGCAAGTACTTCGATGGCCTCTCCGGTCTGTTCACCGTTCAGGTCGGTCATGGTCGCAAGGAACTCGGCGCCGCTGCCGCGAAGCAGATGGAAGAACTCGCGTATTTCCCGATCTGGTCGTACGCGCATCGCCCCGCCATTGAGCTCGCGGAACGCCTTGCTCACTACGCCCCGGGTGATCTCAATCGCGTCTTCTTCACCAGCGGTGGCGGCGAGGCAGTCGAGACTGCCTGGAAGCTCGCCAAGCAGTACTTCAAGCTCACCGGAAAGCCCACCAAGCACAAGGTCATCAGTCGCAATGTGGCGTACCACGGCACTCCGCAGGGTGCGCTGAGCATCACGGGCATTCCCGTCGCGAAGATTCCCTTCGAGCCGCTCGTTCCTGGTGGCGTGAAGGTGCCGAATACGAACTTCTACCGCGCACCCGACAATCTGCGCGATGACGAGAAGGCCTTCGGCCGCTGGGCAGCCGATCGAATTGCGGAGGCAATTGAATTCGAGGGCCCGGACAGCGTCGCCGCGGTGTTCCTCGAGCCTGTACAGAACTCCGGAGGATGCTTCCCGCCGCCCCCCGGTTACCTCGAGCGTGTTCGCGAGATCTGCGACGAATACGACGTGCTCATGGTCGCTGACGAAACCATCTGCGCCTTCGGTCGTATCGGTGACATGTTCGCAATGAAGCGCTTCGGCGTCGATCCCGACATCATCACGTGCGCAAAGGGCATGACCTCCGGCTACGCGGGCCTCGGCGCAATGATCGCCAGCGAGAGGCTCTTCGAGCCCTTCAAGCACGGAACCACATCGTTCCTGCATGGCTACACGTGGGGAGGCCACCCCATGGCCGCTGCCGTCGCCATGGCGAACCTCGACATCTTCGAGCGCGAGGATATCAACGGCAATGTGCGCCGCAACGAAGGCGCCTTCCTGGCCACCCTGAATAAGCTTCGCGACCTGAACATCGTTGGCGATGTGCGCGGCATGGGCTACTTCTACGGAATCGAACTTGTCAAGGACAAGGTCACGCGGGAAACCTTCAATGATGATGAGGCCGAGCGTCTGCTCCGCGGCTTCTTATCGAAGGCGCTTTTCGATGCCGGGCTTTACTGCCGCGCCGACGATCGAGGCGACCCCGTCGTGCAGCTCGCTCCCCCGCTTATCGCGGGCCAGAAGGAGTTCGACGAGATCGAGGGCATCCTGCGCTCGGTCCTCACCGAGGCCTGGACAATCCTCTGAGCAACAACGACATCAACGTACCCGGGTCCACTCCACGGACCCGGGTACGTCGCATTCCTGACAATGCCGTCAATGACACCGCTGCCTTGCACCACGTACTCGACTCCGGCCTGGTCGCCCACGTAGCGGTGGTGACCGATGGCCAGCCGTTCGTGATCCCCGTGGCGTATGCCCGCAGAGGCGACGAGGTGCTGTTTCACGGATCCAGTGCCTCGCGACTGTTTACCTCGCTGGCTGCCGGCCAGCCCACGTGCCTCACTGTGACATTGCTTGATGGTCTAGTGCTGGCACGTAGCGCGTTCGAGTCGAGCATGAATTACAGGTCGGCCATGGTGATCGGTGTTGCCCGACGTCTCGAGGGTGATGACGAGCTTGATGCCCTCCGGATCATCACCGAGCACTTGATCCCCGGACGATGGTCGGAGATCCGTCATCCGGCGCCCAAGGAGCGCGCGGCGACAATCACTCTTTCGCTCAGCCTCGAGGAGTGCTCGGTGAAGATGCGCACAGGTGGTCCCGATGACGTGCCCTCAGATCTCACGGACCCGGTGTACTCGCGGGTGTGGGGCGGACATGTTCCGCTGCACGAGTCATTCGGCCAGGCGGTGGCTGATGATCACACCGCATCCGACGAGGCCGTTCCCGATTACGTACTCAGGTGGAGCCGAACAAACCCTTAGCGGTACGCCGCAATACCTGTCAGCGCCTCGCCGATCACCAGGGTGTGCATCTCGTTGGTGCCCTCGTAGGTGTAGACCGACTCGAGATTGTTCATGTGACGGATGATCGGGTACTCCAAGGTGATGCCGTTGCCACCGAGAATGTTGCGGCACTCGCGGGCAATAGCCAGTGCCTCACGAGCGTTGTTGAGCTTGCCGAGGCTGACCTGCTCCGGCTTGAGCAGATGCTCGTCCTTGAGGCGTCCAAGGTGCAGGGCCAGCAGCATCCCCTTGCCGAGTTCAAGTGTCATGTCGGCGAGCTTCTTCTGAGTTAGCTGGTATCCGGCGATGGGCTTGTCGAACTGAACTCGATCTACCGAGTAGGCGATCGCGGTCTCCAGGCAGTCACGTGCTGCGCCAAGAGTGCCGAAGGCAATTCCGAATCGCGCTTCATTCAGGCAAGACAACGGCCCCTTCAGGCCTTTGACATTCGGAAGCATGGCCGACTCCGGCAGTCGCACGTTCTGGAACACGAGCTCACTGGTGACCGAGGCGCGAAGGGACATCTTCTTGTGAATGAGATTGGCCGTGAAACCAGGTGAGTTCGTCGGAACGACGAAACCGCGAATGCCATCATCGGTCTGCGCCCACACCACGGCGACGTCGGCGACGTTGCCGTTGGTGATCCACATCTTCGAGCCGTTGAGAATCCAGTCGCTGCCGTCACGCTTGGCGTTCGTGATCATGCCCGAGGGATTCGAGCCGAAATCGGCCTCAGTGAGACCGAAGCAGCCAATTGCCTCGCCCGCGGCCATGCGCGGGAGCCATTCCTGCTTCTGCTCCTCAGAACCCCACGCCCAGATGCCGAACATCGCCAGTGAGCCCTGCACGCTGACCAGTGAACGAAGTCCGGAGTCACCTGCTTCGAGTTCAAGGCAGGCCAAGCCGTAGGCCACCGCGGAGGTACCCGCGCAGCCGTATCCCTCGAGATGCATGCCCATGACGCCAAGATCGCCGAGTTCCTTGGCCAATTCGCGTGCCGGGATCTCGCCGGTCTCGAACCAGTCAGCGATCTTCGGCTTGATGTGGTTGTCGACAAAACTGCGCACGACATCGCGCATCATTCGCTCCTCCTCCGTGAGGAGATGGTCGATGGCGAACAGGCCGAACGGTGACTGCTGGGCGATTGCCATGGGAACTCCTGATCGACGGTTGGCAGGAGCCTAGCAGGATTGGATCCAATCTGCGCTATTGGGTGAGTTGGTCAGTCAGGGCCTGAACCGAGTGACTGCGGTGGACTTCATGGGCGGCAATTGCCGCCTCAGCATCACGGGCGACCAGCGCTGCCATGATCTGGCGGTGCTCCCCCTCGATCCTGGCCCGGTTCACCTCGCTACGAAAGTAGATGGCCCGGTAGACGTCGGTGGCGTCCCACAATTGCTGGAGCACGCGCACCAGACGGGGCATGTCCGAGCGCTCGAAGATAGCGAAGTGAAAGGCCCGATTGGCAAGCGTCAGTGACGCGAGGTCGCCCTGACTCGATGACTGCTCTACCTCCGCCAACAAGATGCTGAGCTCATCAAGATCCGTATCTGTGAGTGCCAGCACGGCAGCTCGTAACGCCTCTGCTTCCAGCAAGGAGCGAAGTCGGTACACCTCGCCGAGATCGTCGGCGCTGAGCTCCATCACGAAGTAACCGCGGTGTGGGTGGTAGGTCACGAGGCCTTCGCCCTCGAGAATCTTGAGCGCCTCGCGAAGGGGTACGCGACTCACCCCGTAACGATGGGCCAAGGACTCCTGCACCACCTGGCTGCCCGGAACCAACACTCCGAGAACGATGTCAGCACGAAGATCCCTGAGCACAGATTCCTGCGCAGTAGGTGCCTTTCCGGTCATGGTGTAACACCGAGAAGTTTCAGCACGGCCTCACGATCGCGGCCGACGGACGGCGGGGCGATGTCGTAGGTCACCGGCGTAGCACTCAGCAGAGCAGGATTGGAGACCTGGGCGCTGTCGCTGATCTTGCGCACCGGCTCGAGTCCAAGCGACGATGCAAGCTCGAAGGCCTGCGCGATGTCATTGATCGGACCGCAGGGAACCCCTGCGAGGGTGAGCTCTGACTGCCAGTGATCGGCGCCGCGAGCACCGAGTGCCTGCGTGAGGATTTCCCCGAGTTCCTCCCTGTTCGTCACGCGACTCGTGTTCGTGGTGAAACGAGCATCATCGGACACCGCGGGGATCCCCAGCACCTCGACTAGTCGCCTGAACTGAGCGTCATTGCCTACAGCGATGATCATCGATCTATCGGCCGTCGGGTACACCTCGTAAGGCGAGATTGACGGATGCGCATTGCCCATGAAACTCGGCACGACACCTGCGCCAGCAAACGCCGACGTCTGGTTCACCATGCTGGAGAGCAGCGCACCTAGTAGGGAGACTTCAATCCGCTGACCCTCGCCCGTGCGATCGCGATGATGCAACGCCGCCAGGACAGCTACCGAAAGATGAAGCCCCGTCAGAACGTCGACCACCGCGACGCCCGCCTTGGTGGGCTCGTGAGTTCCGGTGATGCTCATCAGGCCACCCATCGCTTGCACGAGCAGGTCGTACCCCGGCAGATCACGACCCTCGCCTGCCCCGAAGCCGCTAATGGACCCATAAATAACCGAGGGATTCACCGCACTGATCGATCCGTAATCGAGACCGAATCCCTCGAGCCCGCCGGGCTTGAAATTCTCGATCATGACGTCGCAAGAGGTAGCGAGCCGACGAGCGATGGCCGCATCATCTGCATTGGAGATATCGAGGTCTATCGAAAGCTTGTTGCGATTGACGCCCTCGAAATAGGTGCTCTGCCCGGTCGCAGCGAAGGGTGGACCCCAGGCGCGGGTGTCGTCACCACTGCCGGGTCGTTCGACCTTGATGACCGTGGCACCCAGATCACCGAGGAGCATCGTGGCGTACGGACCTGCCAGTACTCGCGAGAAATCCGCGACCACGATTCCATCCAGAGCTCCCGCCATGGATGGATTGTATCCAATCTAGTGCTTTACAGGGGCGTACTCAGTCACGACCGGCGATGCGTGCGGCCAACTGTGCTGTCCGTGAGGTGCTCTCCGTTCCACGGCGACGCTCGGAGCGATCAGCCGACCTGAACATCGTGTAGAGACCATGTACCCCAAGCCACCGCAAGGGCTCTGGCTCCCACTTACGCACCCGACGGTTAACCCAGGGCAGGCGAGCTTCGGCAAATTCCTCCTGAGACCCGTTCTGGGACAAGATCAGTGCTCGCAGAGTGCGAGCGGAAAGGTTCGCGGTGGTGACGCCCATGCCCACGTAGCCACCGGCCCACCCGATTCCGGTAGCCGTGTCGAGACCGACTGTTGCGCACCAATCGCGCGGAACGCCGAGAACACCGCACCACGCGTGGTCGATACGAGTGCCCGCAAGACCAGGGAACATGCGCACGAGGATCTCCTCGAGCATCTCGATCGTGCGATCTTGAGTCTGGCCATTGACGTCGGTGGCCGAACCGAATCGGTATGGGAGACCACGGCCACCGATGGCGATGCGTCCCTCGCGGGTGCGCTGCGCGTACATGTACCCGTGGGCAGCATCGCCAAGAGTCTCGTAGCCATTCCAGCCGATCTGGGCCCATTGATCAACGGACAGTGGCTCCGTGGCGATCATCGCGCTGTTCATCGGAAGCCACTCACGACGGTGCCCCTTGATACCGGCGGTGAATCCCTCCGTAGCCCGCATAATGTACTCGGCACTCACCGTGCCCCTATCGGTCACGACTCGATGCGCACTGATCTCGGTTACGGCCGTGCGCTCGCAGATTCGCACGCCCAGGTCTTCGACCACACGAGCAAGCCCCTGGACGAGTTTTGCCGGCTGAATACGTGCAGCATGGGGAGTAAAGGTTGAGCAGCGCACATCGGCGACGTCGATACGCGCCTTGGTCTCAGCCTGATCGAGGTACACGAGGTCAGGCGCCGTAACGCCCCACTCCGCCTCGTGCTCAACGTGTTCACGCACCCGAACTGCCTGTGATGCGGTTGTGGCGACACTGAGTGACCCACCCTTGATGATGTCGGCATCGATACCCTCGCGCGCGCACACGTCGATGACTTCGTCAACTGTGGCCCACATGGCCTTCTGAAGATCAATTACCGACTGGCGGCCGGTGCGCTCGGCGTAGTGCTCGCGCGACCAGCCCATCTCGCCGCTCAGCCAGCCGCCGTTGCGTCCGGATGCACCAAAGCCCGCGAACTCCTTCTCAAGTATCACGATGCGAAGGGTGGGGTCGGACTTCATCAGGTAGTAGGCAGTCCAGAGGCCGGTATAACCGGCGCCCACGATGGCCACGTCGCAATGGGTGTCGCCGTCGAGGGAAGGGCGATACGACGGCACCCCGCCGATGTCGCCGTACCAGAAGGAGACAGCCCCGTTCACCGCTGCGGTCATGAATCCTCCGGTCAACTGGACAAGTGCCTAAATGCTAGCCAGGTAGAGCGATGCCAGTCCGTCAGTCAGACGAAGGAGTCGTGGCCGACCGTGACTTGATGGTGTTAGTCGCGACGGAGCTAATGATGCGCACGAGAACTGCAATGAAGGCAATATCAATCGCCATCTGCACCATGGCGGTGGCGCGAGCCACGGTGGACACAGGAGTGATGTCGCCGAATCCGACTGTGGCCAAGATGGTGAGGGAGAAGTAGTAGGCGGTGAAGTGATCGAGATCCTCACTGAACGCCGAGGCATCTGCTGTCGACAGCATGACGTAGATCGCCGCGAATACGGCCAGGAACATCGTCGCGATGAGGATCAAGGCCTCAATAGCGGCTAGCTGAGGAAACTTCGATCTCTTGATCTTCTTGACCTGGCGCCTGAAGTACCAGACGTACAACGCGCCAAAGGCCACGATCACGACGATGGGACCGGCTAGGTCAACACCAGGCTCCTCAGGGACAAGGGACAGCACCAGCCAGATGATCGCGAACCCGATCACGATGCGCAGGCAGGAAGCCGCAATCAACCGATAGTGCTGACCACGGGAAAGATCCGTGAACTTGGGGATGGGAATCTCTTCGGCCATGAGTTCAGTCTGGCAGAGACCTAGAGCGGCGCGGCTGCAAGCTGACCGCACGCGCCGTCAATGTCACGCCCGCGGGTATCGCGCACCGTGACCGCGATACCGCGATCCCGAAGGGTGCGAACGAATGCCTGCTCATCCTCACGACGAGAGGCTGTCCATTTGGAGCCCGGAGTTGGATTCAGCGGAATCAGGTTCACGTGCACGAGCTGGCCACGAAGTAGATCTGCCAGCAGCTCAGCGCGCCATACTTGATCGTTTATGTCCTTGATCAACGCATACTCGATACTGACGCGACGACCGGTCGCAGCCGCGTACTCCCACGCTGCATCGAGAACCTCAGATACCTTCCAACGGGTATTGACGGGCACCAGTGTGTCGCGAAGCTTGTCGTCGGGCGTATGCAGTGACACGGCCAAGGTGACAGGTAGTTTCTCCTGCGCCAGCTGTCGCATTTGCGGAACCAGGCCCACGGTCGACACAGTGATTCCGCGTGCGCTCATGCCAAGACCATCGGGTGGTTCATTGACGAGTCGGCGGATCGCACGAATAACGGCGTTGTAGTTGGCGAGTGGCTCCCCCATGCCCATGAACACCACATTCGACACGCGACCGACTCCGCCTTGAATTTCGCCTCGAGCTAGCGCACGAGCACCGGCGATCACCTGCTCGACGATCTCACCGGTGGAGAGGTTGCGGGTGAGACCGGCCTGGCCCGTCGCACAGAACGGACAGTTCATGCCGCACCCAGCCTGAGAAGAAATGCACATGGTGGCGCGATCGGGATACCGCATCAGGACTGTCTCGACCAGTGCGCCGTCGTGCATCTTGAACAATGTCTTCACGGTCGTGCCGTTATCGCAGTCGATGGCACGGATGGGCTCAAGCAAGCGAGGGAGCAGATGAGTGCCGATGAGTTCCTTGGCGGGCGCGGGAACATCGCTCCACTCAGCCGGATCATCACTTAACTTAGCGAGCCAGTGATTCGACACCTGATCTGCCCGGAAGGCCGGAAGCCCGATCTCTGCCATGGCAGCTCGACGCTGCTCACGGTCGAGGTCCATCAGATGACGGGGAGGCTTGCCGCGTCGCGGCGCCTCGAAGACGAGGTCAACCATGACTAGGCGCCACTGCCGAGGAACAGGGTGAACAAGGCCCACGAGGTGAATGCATTCGGGATGAGTGAGTCGAGGCGATCCATCATGCCGCCATGGCCGGGCAGGAAGTGACCCATGTCCTTGACGCCGAGATCACGCTTGATTGCACTCTCGGCGAAATCACCGCCTGTGGCAGTGATGGTCATGACCAAGCCGACGATCAGGCCCTGCCACCATGGCGCGTCGAGGAGCCACATGAACGACAGCGACCCGACGAGCCCCTGGAAGATCAGCGAACCGGCGAATCCCTCCCATGACTTCTTCGGACTGATGTGCGCGGCGATCGGATGCTTACCGAACAGCACACCCGAGGCGTAGCCACCGATGTCATTGGAGATCGTGAGCAAGATGAAGACCACGACACGCTGGGCGCCATCGCCGGCTGCCAGGGTCAGCATTAAGAAGCCCGCCATGAAGGGCAGGTAGGCCACCACGAACGCACTGGCAGTGACGTCGCGTACGTAGTGATCGGTGCCGCGACGAATGCGCCAGATCAAGATGACGATGATCGATGCGCCGAGCGACACCAAGAGGGCTGTCGTTCCCCAGATGTAGGCCAAGGCGGGCATTACTGCGGTTGCCACGTACAGCGGCGTTCGAGCGATGCGGATATCCCTGTGCGCGAAAGCACTGACGAACTCGTGCACGGCGATGAGCAGCGCAACTGTGACGACAACGCAGAAAAGCCACTTGACCGTGAACAGGCTGACGAGCACGACCGCGCCGAGAATCAGGCTCGAGGCGATCGCAGCGGGCAGGTTTCGACCGGCGCGTGAGGGCTTCTCACTCGCCTTGCCACCCGCTGCTGACATCCCTAGACCTCGAGCAGTTCTGCTTCTTTGTGCTTCAGGATCTCGTCGATGTGCTCGACATGCTTGTGAGTGAGCTCGTCGAGGCTCTTCTCACCACGACGCACGTCGTCCTCGCCGGCGTCGCCATCCTTTTGCAGCTTGTCGAGTTGATCCTTGGCATGGCGGCGGATGTTGCGAATCGAGATTCGGGAATCCTCAGCCTTTGTCTTGGCAAGCTTGACGTACTCCTTGCGACGCTCTTCCGTGAGCTGAGGCAGGGAGACGCGAATGATGTTGCCGTCGGAGGTCGGATTCACGCCGAGATCACTGTCGCGAAGGGCCTTCTCAATCGCATTGAAGGCGCTCTTGTCGAAGGGGCTGATCGTGAGCATCCGCGGTTCGGGAGCGGAGATCGTGGCCATCTGATTGAGCGGGTTCATCGTGTCGTAGAACTCAACGAAGACCTTGTTGAACATCGCGGGATTCGCGCGACCGGTGCGAATCGTGGCGAAATCATCGCGTGCGACGCCGATCGCCTTGTCCATCTTCTCTTCGGCGTCCAGCAGGATCATGTCGATGTCTTCGCTCATGGGGTGTCCTCTCCGGTCTTACTTGTCGGTCGAAACGAGTGTGCCGATGGTCTCGCCACGCACTGCGCGCGCAATGTTGCCCTCGACGAGCAAATTGAAGACAACAATCGGCAGCTGGTTGTCCTGGCAAAGACTGATGGCGGTCGCATCAGCGACCTTTAGCCCACGCGCGAGTACCTCGGCATGGCTGAGGTGGTCGAAGCGCTGAGCATTCGGGTTTGTGCGGGGATCATCGTCGTAAACACCGTCAACACCCTTGGCCATCAGCACCACCTCTGCCCCGACTTCAAGTGCACGTTGTGCAGCCGTGGTGTCAGTAGAGAAGTAAGGCTGGCCTAGGCCTGCGCCGAAGATGACGACGCGACCCTTTTCCAGGTGGCGAATGGCCCGACGCGGCACATAGGGCTCAGCAACTTGACCCATGGTGATCGCGGTCTGAACACGAGTTTCGACGCCGGCCTTCTCACAGAAATCCTGGAGGGCTAGGCAGTTGATGACGGTGCCGAGCATGCCCATGTAGTCGGCTCGGGCGCGGTCAATGCCGCGTTCGGCCAATTGCGCGCCTCGGAAGTAGTTTCCGCCGCCGATGACTACGGCGACCTCAGTGCCACCGCGGACCACATCGGCGATCTGCGAGGCAATGGACCCGACGAAATCAGGGTCGATGCCCAGGCCTTCACCACCGGCGAAGGCCTCACCGGAGAGCTTGAGGAGTACGCGACCCCACCCACCCTCGGGTGCACTGGGCCACGTGTCGATCGTGCCGTCCAGCGACGGCTGAACGGCGCCGGAGGAGCTGTGTGGTGACATTGAAATTCCCTCCCGCGCCGTTCAGTCGACCTTAAGCCTGGCCTGCCTCGAAACGGGCGAAGCCCGTGACAGCCGTGTTCGCGTCGGCAAGAACCTGTGCGACCGACTTCTTGTTGTCGACCACGCTCGGCTGCTCCACCAGGACAGTGTCCTTGAAGTAGCTGTTGACGCGGCCTTCGACGATCTTGGGAAGGGCAGCCTCGGGCTTGCCCTCCTCCTTGGCCGTCGCTTCAGCGATACGGCGCTCGTTCTCGACAGTCTCTGCCGGAACCTGATCGCGAGTGACGTACATCGGACGCATTGCGGCGATCTGCATGGCGATGCCACGAGCTGCCTCTTCGTCACCGGTGTATTCGACGATAACGCCGACCTGCGGGGGCAGATCGGATGAACGGCGGTGAAGGTAGAGCGCAGTCGGTGCCGCGAAAGTCGCGACACGGCCCAGCTCGAGCTTCTCGCCAATGACGCCCGCGAGCTCGGCAATCGCCGCGTTCACCGTGCGTCCGTCAGCGATGGTGACCTCACCGAGCACTGCTGCATCGTTAGCACCGACACCGGCAGCTGCGGCGGCAACGGCGTTCGCGAGGGTCTGGAAATCGTCGCCCTTGGCCACGAAGTCGGTCTCGCAGAGCAATTCAACGAGCGTGTTGCCACTTGCAGCAACAATGCCGTTCGAAGCGGTGCGCTCAGCGCCGCGCTTGGCGGCCTTTGCTGCACCGGAGATACGAAGGATTTCGACAGCCTTGTCGAAGTCGCCTCCGGACTCCTCGAGCGCCTTCTTGCACTCCATCATGCCCGCAGACGTTGCGTCGCGGAGCTTCTTTACATCGGCGGCAGCGATAGTTGCCATGAGTGGATTAATCCTCCAGAGAGAAGTGAAAAGAGATCAGGCTTCGGGGGTTGCCTCGACGGCAGCCTCAACGGCAGCCTCAACAACGACCTCAGCCTCAGTGCCGGCAAGAAGCTCGCGCTCCCACTCGGCCAGCGGCTCGACGACCTCGGTCGCGGTGGAGCGACCGGCACGGGCAATCAGGCCCTCGGCCACGGCGTCAGCGATCACACGGGTGAGCAGTGCCACCGAGCGAATTGCGTCATCGTTGCCGGGGATCGGGAAATCAACCTCGTCGGGATCGCAGTTGGTGTCGAGGACTGCAATCACCGGGATGCCCAGCTTGCGAGCCTCGCCGACGGCGATGTGCTCCTTCTTGGTGTCGACAACCCAGATTGCGCTGGGGATCTTGCTCATCTCGCGGATACCACCGAGGGTCTTTGCAAGCTTGTCGCGCTCACGGCGAAGGACGAGGAGTTCCTTCTTGGTCAGGCCGGACTTCGCGACGTCATCGAAGTCAATGAGCTCGAGCTCCTTGAGGCGCTGAAGGCGCATGTGCACGGTCGAGAAGTTGGTGAGCATGCCGCCCAGCCAGCGGTGGTTGACGTAGGGCATGCCCACGCGCGTGGCCTGCTCCGCAATCGCTTCCTGGCCCTGCTTCTTTGTGCCGACGAACATGACGGAACCACCGTGAGCCACGGTCTCCTTCACGAAGTCGTAGGCACGATCGATGAAGCCGAGGGACTGCTGCAGATCGATGATGTAGATGCCATTGCGCTCGGTGAAGATGAATCGCTTCATCTTGGGGTTCCAGCGACGGGTCTGGTGCCCGAAGTGAACGCCGCTTTCGAGCAGCTGGCGCATGGTGACGACGGCCATGATGGCCCTTTCGTTAAGGCGCAGGGCAGAGCCCCACGCACATCGGTTCAAGGCAGTGACCGGTCGGCCCTGCCCCTTGGTCCTCGCGGGTAGCGCCCACCGAGGTGGGACCGTGCGACCTGCGATCCGGCGAGCCGGCTGCGGACCTGTGAATTTCCCCCGAGCAAGCCCGGTGGGATGGCCCAAGTCTAGGGGGTCGGAGCAGGTGCCCTGACCACGGCTATCCCCAGGGCATCCGCCGGTCCCCAACCCGGCCCGGGCGGTGGAAGGGGAATCGGAACTCGGCGATCGTGGCCCGATGATGATCTGGGCATTGCTCCCACTCCTCCTCGGGGCAACGTGGGTCTCCCCGGTGGCGACCACCAGCCTCCAGGCCGCCTTCGTGCCGGCCGAGGCCTACGGCTCAGGCCATCGCGGGATCGACCTGTCGGCCGAGCCCGGCTTCCCCATCCGGGCGGTCGCCAATGGCCGAGTGGCCCTAGCTGGGCCCGTGGCCGGCAAGCCAGTTCTCGTTCTCGTGGTCGATGA
>JBIJBU010000200.1:0-2968 GCA_044345075.1 Candidatus Nanopelagicales bacterium
CAGCGATCGGCGTCAATGCTCAGCGTGAACGACATCAGGTCTCCTAGCGACGTGACTGGTAGGCCTTGAAGGCGCGGGCCCACACCGGACGCAGCGTGCGATCCCACTCTCCCACGTACTCCTGCGCGAAACCGCCCGTGCCGACCTTGAACTGCACCAAGCCGTACAGGTGATTTGCCGGATCGAGGGTGTCGGAGATGCCGCGCAGGTCGTAGATGCTGCAACCGGCGGCATGGGCGTCGCTGATCATGCGCCACTGCAAGGCATTCGACGGGCGCACGTCACGGTCGGCCGTGGTTGATGCTCCGTAGGAGTACCAGGAGTGCTCGCCCACGATCACCATCAGAGTTGCTGCGGCCACGTGACCATCGTGGCGTGCGATGTAGAGGCGGAGGCGATCGGGATCAATGCCGTTGAGTTCGCTCCACATCAGCTGGAAGTAGGCGAGGCCTCGCGGGGTGAAGTGATCGCGCTGTGCCGTCTCGACATAGACCTCGTGGAATGCCGCGAGATCGTCGTAGTCACCGCGGGTGACTTCGACGCCTGCCTTCTCTGCCTTGCGGATGTTGCGACGCCAGAGCTGGTTGAAGCCGGCGAAGACATCGTCGAGTGTGCGATTCGCGAGATTGATCTGGAACACATAGCGAGGCTGCACATCGCCAAAGCCCGCTCCGTCGGAGACTTCCTGCACCCAATCAGTCGCGCGCAGGGCATCAACCGCTGATGCTGCTGCGGCCGAATGCCAATTGGCGGGAATCTCGCCGATGCGACCGGGAACACCAGGCTCCCCCGCATGCGCCATAACCTCTTTGACTGTGTCGGCCTGCCAGCGGCGAATGGCCACGGGCGGACCCATCTTGATCTGGAATGCGCCTTCGGCCTTGCAGTGCGCCACGAGAGGCTCGAGCCATTCACGCAGTGGAATGTTCGGCAGGCGCTCGCGCAGCCAATCGATGTCGGGGCCCTCGGGCAGATAAGCGAGTGAGCGTGACTTGAGCTTCGGAATTGGTCGGTAAAGCACCAGCCCTGCACCGACCAACGTTGAGCCCTGGAACCAGCCGATCGACTGGGGGCGCCAGCCCGCCTTCACCTTTCCCCACTCTGGCAATTGCAGAAACGAGACTGAAGGTCGTGTGGCGATCCAGGCGCGGTGCTGATCGGCGCTGATGGCGCGCACGGTCAAGGTCATGGGGCAACCGCGAGATCGACGACAACGGGCGCGTGATCGGAGGCGCCCTTGCCCTTGCGCTCCTCGCGATCGATCCAGCAATCCGTGATCGCCGCCTCGAAGGGCGTGTTCGCATACACGAGATCGATGCGCATTCCCCAGCCGCGACCGAATGCGGCCTGGCGGTAATCCCAGAAGGTGTACGGCTCACCCTTGAGCGCACGCGGCATGTGATCGACGAGACCGATTGACTGCAGGTTGGTCAGTGCCGTGCGCTCCGCAGGGGTGACGTGCGTGGAGTTCTCGAACTTCGTGATGTCCCAGACGTCGGCATCCGTCGGCGCGACATTGAAGTCGCCGATGATCGCGAGCGGCAGGGCCGGAGATGCCTTTATCTCTGCATCGACGGTGGCTTGCAGTGCAGCGAACCATTCGAGCTTGTAGGCGTAGTGATCGTGAGCGGGCTCGCGACCATTGGGAACGTAGACGCTCCACACCCGGACGCCATTGCAGGTTGCGCCAATCGCACGCGGTTCGAGTGCGCCCTCGTACTCCGGCTGGTCGGTAAGACCGATGGTGATGTCGGAAAGACCGACCTTGCTCAGCAGTGCGACGCCATTCCAGCGACCGGTGCCCCAGGTCGCGACCTCATAACCGAGGGCCTGAATTTCCATCAGCGGGAAAGCGGCGTCGGTGCACTTGAGTTCTTGAAGGGCTAGCACATCAGGCTGGTGCAGTTCGAGCCACGCGAGCACTCGCTCGAGACGGGCGCCAATTGAGTTGACGTTCCAGGTGACGATCCGCACGTGACCAGACTATCGGCGAAGCCGCTCGCGCTAGGCGACCGCGAGCCCGACCTCGGTGCACGCCTCGATCATTCGCTGATCGCGGGTGACGACGAGGTCAGCGCGCATGATGAGCGCGGTGGCGACGTGAATAGCATCTAGTGAGCCGAGGTGGCGGCCGGGGATCTCGGCTGCAAGCTGAAGGGTGAAGTCGTCGATGGCAATGATGTCGACGTCTCCAAGTACGTCGACGAGCGCCTGATCGAAGGCCTCCTGCGTGGCCTCAGCGGGCATTCTCTTGTCGACACCACGAGTCACCTCGACCACCGCGATGCGTGAGGAGAAAAGGTGATCGCCTCCTCGGGTGAATTCGTTCAGCTGGCTCACGGAAGCACGACTGTCCTCTTCGACAAGGAAACGCTTGAGGAGAACGCTGGAGTCGCAGTACACCCGCCGACTCATCGATCCCCGCGCATCTCGCGGATCATGTCGGTGCTGTCCATGCTGCCCGGGGGCGGGGTGAAGCGCCTCTCCGGCGGTATCTCCTGATACGGCCGCTTCGCCGGGGTGACGAGGTGGCGGACCTCCGGCGGATAGTGCCGCAGCTTGAAATCTCGGACGTAGAGCTCAATCGCCTCACGGATCGCCTCCTGCTGGGATTTGCCCAACTCGGAAGCCACCCGACGAAGTTGCTCGGCAAGCTCCTCACTCATACGCACGTTGACCGCCATGTCATGACGGTACCGCTTTCGGTACCGCATCGTCGAGAGTGTCGTCATCCCCTCACCCGGGAGCCCCAGGTCTCAAGGGGGCAGGCCCTGGCCCGGAACTGGGGATACAGGTGCGGGGTGTGGAGGAGCGGATTTCCCCTGCCCCCCGGGGGGCGGGTAACGTTGCACCCCTACCAACTGGCTCGAGTGGTTTTCGGTCCGACCGGTAGAACGCAGAAACCCTCCTGTCACGGAAATGCCGTGACCGATTTAGTCCGAAGGAGGTGGGTTGTCTATGCGTCACT
>JBIJBU010000202.1:0-2967 GCA_044345075.1 Candidatus Nanopelagicales bacterium
CCGAAGGAAGCGGTGATGAGGGTGCGCGATGACTTCGAACTGGAGCTCGATCGCATGATGAGCTCGGCCCCTGAGACGACTGATCTAGGCCTGCAGGCGCAGGCGATCCGGATGCTGTATCTCACGATGCTCCGAGCCGAGGAAGAGGAACTCGTACGCATTCGTGACGAGGAAGGCCTTCCGGATCCCGTCTTTCGTGCCCTGCAGGCCCAGATCGACATTCGCCGCGAGGCACTGCGGACTGCTCGATGACCGAAGGTTCGCTCCGGCCTGCGTTGACGATGCGCTCGTCGACGGCCGCGATCGTTGGCGTGCTCTCGATCGCCGGTGTTGCAGTGGCGATCATGCAGACCCTGCTCGTGCCGATCATCCCCGAACTCCCCGGCCTGCTCGGGGTCTCCAGTGAGGACGCCTCCTGGCTGATTACTGCCACATTGATCGCCAGCGTTGTTGCGACTCCCTCGTTGTCACGGCTGGCAGACATGTTCGGCAAGAGGCGCATGCTGCTTGTGACCTTGGGGTGCCTGCTGGTGGGCTCAGTGATGGGGGTGCTGGGCAATTCGCTGATCCTGCTGATCATCGCGAGGGCGCTTCAGGGCTGCGCGGTCGCCTTGGTGCCAATCGGCATGAGCATCATGCGCGACGAGCTACCGCGTGAGCGACTCGCAGGTGCTGTCGCGTTGATGAGCGCAACGATCGGAATCGGTGCAGCGGTAGGACTACCCCTCTCGGGCTGGATCTATACGCAGTTCGGGTGGCACGCCATCTTCTGGATGTCGACGGTAATCGCCGTGGTGATGTTCGTCGCGGTACTCGTCGTGATCCGGGAATCACCGGTGCGCTCGGGCGGCAGGTTCGACTATCGCGGAGCGATCCTGCTCTCGCTTGCGCTGACTTCCGTCCTGCTGGGAATCACTAAAGGTGGATCCTGGGGCTGGACGTCCGTGTCGACACTCGGTGCCTTCTTGGTCGGTCTGGCGCTGTTCGCCGCCTGGTGGCCGATGGAGATGCGTGCGTCGGACCCAATCGTCGATCTGCGGACCTCAATCCGTCGGCCGGTAGCCCTCACGAACGCCGCTTCTCTATTCATCGGATTCGCAATGTACGTGAATCTGTTGACCACGACGCAGTTACTTCAGCTTCCGGAATCAACCGGCTTCGGCTTCGGCATCAGTTCACTTGCCGCAGGTCTCGCGCTGCTTCCTGCAGCACTGGCCATGGTGATCCTCGCGCCGGTCTCGGCACGGATTACCAAGCGTTACGGCGCTCGCTCGACGCTGATCCTTGGATCTCTCATCCTCCTGGTCGGTTATGTAGGCCGAACGATCTACATGAGCGCCGAACTTCTCATCATCATCGGTGCGGTCGTGGTGTCCTGCGGTACCGCTTTCACGTATTCGTCTCTGCCGGTTCTCATTATGCGAGCTGTCCCTCTGCATGAGACTGCTGCAGCCAATGGCCTCAACACAGTCGTGCGCATGATGGGTACAGCAATTGCAAGTGCGACCGTGGCCGCCCTGCTGACGACGATGATGATGAATGTCGGAAACCAGCTGTTTCCGTCAGAGGCTGCGTTCCAGGCGGTATTTCTCTTTGCAGGCGGCGCATCGCTGATCGGCTTGATCCTCGCGGTCTATATCCCCGACCGTGTGACCGACCAGCCCGACGAGGCCGACATCATCGACGGAACAGCGCCTGCGATGCACTAACGCTCAATCGTGTGAGCTTGCGAGGCAAGGGCGCTGATTGTCTAGGGTGCGAGGGTTCCGCCGAAGATCTGCCAGGCGAGCAGGGACTTCGCGATGAGGCTCAGCCAGATGTAGGTGCGCTCACCTGAGAGGTAATTCGCCCAACGTCCGACCTTCTTGTACTGGAGGTACTGCGCCAGCGCGAAGATGTTGAAGAAGATGAACAGTGAGATCACGATGCCGTACACGAAGGCGGGCGGGCTCTGCTCGAACGGCGCTCCGGGGGAAAGAACGTAGATCAGGATCGCGATCCACGGAACGATGCCCGCGATGCAGCCGAAGACGAAGGGCAGCCATCCGCCCGAGCCGGGCTTCTCGTACTTCTCCTGCAGCCAGCCGAACAGGATCATCGAGGCGTTGACACCGAAGAGCGCGACGAGTGCTGCGATGTCTGAGATACCGCACACCATCGCGATGAGCACGATCATTACCGATGAACTCAGCGAGTACTCGACCCAGCGGAAGTAGTTGCGCTGGTGCGCCAGACCGTTGGCATAGCGCGGGAAGAACCAGGGGCTGGCCACCAGGAAGTGGAAGAGGGCCGAGAGGCCGAAGAACAGGGCCACGCCCCAGCCGATGCGGATGTCGAAGATGGTCACTGCCGGCGCGAAGGGGCTGCCGGGCGGGCCCGTCATGTAGGTGCCGGTCACCGGGAGGGCGAACGAGTTGGAGAGCACGAGCACGGCGATCATCTGGATCAAGTGGGCAAAGCCCGCGATCACGTTCAGGCGACGCAGCTTGCGCAACTGCTCAGGGGCAACGGGAACGACGTCAGTGGTGGTGGTCATGCCTCATGGTGGCACGTGCGGCCACCACGCGTGGGGAACTCGCCCACCTAGACGCCAATTGACTGTTTACGCAGCGTGCGCGTGCCCACGAGCACCGCGAGCAGGTAGATCACTGCCGCCACTCCGATGAGCCACTGGTAGCCGATCAGGAGTGACAAGTACTCCAGGCAGCCGCCGATCATGGCGCCGAAGAGGTTGGCCGCGAAGGCTGCCGTGGGGTTCTCGGAATTCTTGAATCGCGAGGTGAAGAGGAGGTTCGCGAAGAAGATCGGCGTGAAGGCGATCAAGATCGCGCACAGGAGCCGCAGCGGGAGGTCGAGCCCGAGGAGCGCGGAGTTCGGTATCAAGAACGCAATCAGCAATGAGGCGAACAAGCCGGTGATGATGAGAGGCCGGGGAATTGGCTTCTTCACGCGTGAGGTCACCTCGAT
>JBIJBU010000201.1:0-2967 GCA_044345075.1 Candidatus Nanopelagicales bacterium
AGCAGTTCGATGTCGTGCCGAATATCCGCCGCGCCTCGATTCAGGAGCACACCGGCTGGATGGTGCTTGATCTCGCGGGTGAGCAGGCGCAGCTCGACGCCGCCCTCGAGTACATGATCGGTCTGGGTGTTGACGTCTCTGACCCCGATGGCGACATAGTCGCGGGATAACGCGCAAAGAGCCTCGCCACGCCATAGCCTTCAGGCATGAGCGAAGTGACGATTACTGCCCTGGAGAACGGCCCCCTCGAGGTTTCAGGCATGAGCTGCGTGAAGAACGCCGCCGGCGAAACCCTCAAGGAGGGCGAGAAGCAATTCCTGTGCCGCTGCGGACATTCGGCGAACAAGCCGTTCTGCGATGGGGCTCATAAGAGGGAAGGCTTCGTTGGCTGATGCGCTTGCGCATCTAGACAACAGCCGACCGATTGCATGCGGTGTAGCCGCAGGTAAGCGCGAAGGGTTTGTCGGCTGAGTTTTCCCCAATGTGGATGAGCGTTCCTCTCATCCACAGCCGCCGAGAAGTACCTTCCCGTCGATAGTTCCGCGTCCCATGATGAGCCATGCGCTCACCTCACCTTGATTTTGATCAATCCCCCCTAGAGGCTTCTTATCTAAGGGGGATTGATCTAATTTCGGGATGGCTGAATCGACGATCTACACAGCACATGCCACAAAAGAGGAACGCTGGTGGATCGTGCGCGTTGATGGCGTCGGAGTCACCCAGGCCAAAAACCTTCGCGAAGCACAATTGATGGCCAGAGACTTGGTCGAAGCCATGACGGGCAACCCATCGTCACACTTTGACGTTGTGATCAGGGCTGAATAGTCCGCAGCCGATCGTCAAGGCTGGCTTAGCCGTGCTCGGTCGCGAGGGTTACGAGCACAACGCCCACGATGATCACGACAATCCCGACGATCGCGAGCACTGACAGCTTCTCGTGAAAGAGCACCAGCGACCCGATCGCTGCTGCCGCCGTGCCAACACCTGCCCAGATGGCGTACGACGTGCCCAGCGGCAGCATCTTGAGGCAAAGGCCGAGGAAGAGGAAGGTCAGCGCGTAGCCCACGACGACGATGACCGAGGGCCATAGGCGACTGAAGCCATCGCTCGCCTTCAAAGCAAGCGTGCCGGTGACCTCGCAGGAGATCGCCAGAGCCAGGAACAGCCAGCCCATCACAGGCCTTTCACTTGAGTACTAGTACGAGGGAAGATCCGGCTCGATCTGGTTGACCCAGGCGAGCACGCCGCCACCGACATGCACGGCATTGCTGTAGCCGGCGGCCTTCACTGCAGCCAGGGCCTCAGCCGAGCGGCCACCGACCTTGCACTGAAGCACGATGCGCTTGTCGGACGGCAGCTTGCTGAGCGCGGAGCCGTCGAGGATCTCGCCCTTGGGAATCAGGATCGAGCCGGGAATCTTGACGATCTCGTACTCGCCGGGCTCGCGCACATCGATGAGAACGAAGTCCTCTTCGCCAGCGGCGCGACGATCCAGCATCTCTTTGAGCTGAACAACGGAGATGGTGGAGTCCTTCGCAGCTTCGGCAGCCTCGTCGGAGATTGAGCCGCAGAAGGCCTCGTAGTCGATGAGCTCGGTGACGGTGGCGTTCGCGCTGCACACCGCGCAGTTCGGATCCTTGCGGATGTTCACCTTGCGGTAGGTCATCTCGAGGGCGTCATAGATCATCAGCTTGCCGACCAGCGGCTCACCGATGCCGGCGAGGAGCTTGATGGCCTCGGTGACCTGGATCGAACCGATGCTGGCGCAGAGAACGCCGAGCACTCCACCCTCGGCGCACGAGGGAACCATGCCGGGGGGCGGGGGCTCCGGGTAGAGGCAGCGGTAGCAGGGGCCGTACTCGGCCCAGAACACGCTTGCCTGACCGTCAAAGCGATAGATGGAGCCCCAGACATACGGCTTATCGAGCAGCACGCAGGCGTCGTTGACGAGGTAACGAGTCGCGAAGTTGTCAGTGCCGTCAACGATGAGGTCGTACTGCGAGAAGAGATCCATCACGTTGGTCGAGTCAAGGCGAGTCTCGTGAAGGTTCACGGTGATGAGCGGGTTGATCTCGCGGACGCTGTCACGCGCACTCTCGGCCTTGGAACGACCGACATCGCTTTGCCCATGGATGATTTGGCGCTGCAGGTTCGACTCATCAACGGTGTCGAACTCGACGATGCCGAGCGTGCCGACACCGGCAGCAGCGAGATACATCAGCGCGGGGCTGCCGAGGCCACCGGCGCCCACGCAGAGCACCTTGGCGTTCTTCAGGCGCTTCTGGCCGGCCATGCCGACGTCAGGAATGATCAAGTGGCGACTGTAACGACGCACCTCATCGACGGAAAGGCTCTCGGCGGGCTCCACGAGGGGAGGCAGGCTCACGACGTACTCCTGTTCGGCTGGTGATGCTTGTGGGCATCAGCCTAACTTCCGCCCGAGCATGGGTTTTCGGGCCATGGCCACCTGCACAGCGTTCGCAGGAAGGGCGCGAACGCCACGAAACACGAGGAATGACTACTGGGTGTTGCCCTGCGACGTGGATCCCTGCGCCACCAGGTTGCGCATGATGCGAAGTGAGACCGACAAGGTAGCCAGATCGGCAGTTTCCTGTGACGAGATCTCCGCCAGCGTGGCCCGCGCTCGCCCGAGACCATCGGCGTGCACAGCCTCCCAAGCCGCCACTCTTTCAACCGGAGACATTGTGGCCGCAGTAGAGCGAGCCACTCGGCTGGTCAGAGCTGCGACAGCCGCGTACAGATCGCTGCGCAGTGCTTGTCGCGCCAGGGCATTCCAGCGATCGGTACGCGGAAGCGCGGTGATGCGTCCGAGGGTGATATCGACGTCGTACGTCTCGGACACCGTGAAGTACAGCGGGAGCAAGGTGGCGACGGACTCGTCACTTCGACGCGAGATCTCGGCGATATCGAGTAGCGCGAAGACATCGAGGGCCTCGGCCGCACGTG
>JBIJBU010000203.1:0-2957 GCA_044345075.1 Candidatus Nanopelagicales bacterium
CCTCATCAGTGCCCTGCTCACCCGCAGGCTGCGCGGCAATAGCAGTAGCGCCACCGGCCTTCAGGCTGCCCACGAGCCGCTCCTGGCTCTCGAGCAACTGACCCTGCGAGGCGTAGAGCTCGAGCTGTGCGCGAGTGTCAGCGATATCGAGATTGCGCATGGTGAGCTGGCCAATGCGATCAACCGGACCAAATGCGGCATCCTCGGTGCGCTCCATCGACAGGCGATCGGGGTGGTAGCTGAAGTTCGGGCCGCAGGTGTTGATGATCGAGTAGTCGTCGCCACGGCGAAGACGGATAACAACCTCGCCGGTGACGGCCGAGGCAACCCAGCGCTGAAGTGACTCGCGCAGCATGAGTGACTGCGGGTCGAGCCAGCGGCCTTCGTAGAGCAGGCGCCCAAGACGACGACCCTCAGCGTGGTAATTCGCGATCGTGTCCTCGTTGTGAATCGCTGAAAGCAGGCGCTCGTAGGCAATGAACAGCAGCGCCATGCCCGGCGCTTCGTAAATGCCACGGCTCTTGGCCTCGATGATGCGGTTCTCGATCTGGTCGGCCATGCCGAGACCGTGGCGTCCGCCGATCTTGTTCGCTTCATCAACGAGAGCAACAGCGTCGGGGAATTCCTTGCCATTGATTGCGACGGGGCGACCTTGAACGAACTTGATCGTGACATCTTCGGTTTCGATCTTGACCGACGGATCCCAGAACTTCACGCCCATGATCGGGTCGACGGTCTCGAGCGAGGTGTCGAGCTGCTCGAGGGTCTTGGCCTCATGAGTGGCGCCCCAGATGTTGGCGTCGGTCGAGTAGGCCTTCTCGGTGCTGTCGCGGTACGGCAGGTTGTGAGCGACGAGCCACTCCGACATTTCCTTACGACCGCCGAGCTCCTCGACGAAGTCAGCGTCGAGCCACGGCTTGTAGATGCGCAGTGAGGGGTTGGCGAGCAGGCCGTAGCGGTAGAACCGCTCGATGTCATTGCCCTTGAAGGTCGAGCCGTCGCCCCAGATCGAGACGCCGTCGTCTTGCATGGCGCGCACGAGCAGCGTGCCGGTCACGGCACGGCCGAGCGGGGTGGTGTTGAAGTACTGCTTTCCGCCGGAGCGAATGTGGAAGGCGCCGCACGAGAGAGCGACGAGGCCCTCCTCGACCAGCGGGCCGCGGCAGTCGATCAGACGCGAGAGCTCAGCGCCGTACTGGGTGGCGCGACCGGGCACCGAGTCGATGTCAGGCTCGTCGTATTGACCGAGGTCAGCGGTGTAGGTGTAGGGAATCGCACCCTTGTGGCGCATCCACGCCACGGCTACCGAGGTGTCGAGACCGCCCGAGAAGGCAATTCCGACGCGCTCGCCGACAGGGAGGGAGGTAAGTACTTTCGACACGCCCTAAGCCTAGGGGCTGACGGCCTGTGTCTCGTCGCTGGGACGCGGCGCCTGTGATCCGCCCGGAACGGGCTCGTCGCCACCCTTGTTCCGGCTCCAGCGCACGGGGCGCTGGCTTGGGAAAAGGCAGGTGATGGCTGCGGCGGCGGCCAACAAGATGTAAGCCACGACTCCGTCGATGATGAAGTGATTGCCCGTGACCACGACAACCCACAACGTCGCCAATGGATAGAGCACCGCGAGCCAGCGCCATGGGCTGCGGGCCACGACGATGATGAAGAAGGCCACGGCGGCCGCCCAACCGCAGTGCACCGACGGCATTGCGGCGTACTGGTTAGCACCCGGAATCGCCTGGTAGACCGACAAGCCGGTCAGTTGGGCCGTATCGATGATGCCCAGGGAGGGCAGCAGTCGCGGCGGAGCCACCGGGATGAACTGGATTACCAGACAGGCGCCGGTGAGCAGCGCGGTCGTGGTGCGCACGAAGTTCCAGTCACGCCGATGAAAGATGAGAACCCACATCAGCGTGATGATGAAGACGGGGATGTGAAGGGCCGAGTAGTAGGTGTCAACCGCCCTCATCAACCACTCGTGGCCGAGCACCGGAGCCTGAATCCATGCCTCGCTCGGCCAGTAGAGATTCTGCTGCAGCTCGGCCAGCCAAAGCCCTGCCTGATCAGCCTTGGAGAAATCTCCGAAGTCGAACGAGCCGACGTACTGCCACAGGGCGTACAGCACCATGATCAACGAGGTCTCGCGGAAGATCCACGAAGCGTTCTTGGTGCGCGGGAACATGCGCAGGATCAGCCAGAGCACAGCGGCGATTGCCGCCATCCATAGCGCGTAGCGCCATGGCATCCAGCCGATTCCGGTGATCATCAGGCAATTGTGCCTTCAAGACCCCCGCGAACTGGGTTAGCGGTGCTCGACCGACTTTCCGCCGTCGCGTCCGCCGCCGATGAGGATGTTCTGGCCCGTGACCCAGCCTGCGGCAGGCGAGGCGAGATACAGAACGCCCGCGGCCATGTCCTCGGGCGTGCCCATCCGGCCCAGCGGCACGGTTGCGGCGAGCTTGGGCATATCAGCGTCAGTGAACTGCAGTACACGGTAGAACGACTCCGTCGGCACCATTCCCGGAGAGATCGCGTTGACTCGGATTCCGGCGGATGCGAGCTCCGCAGCCATCGTCTGGGTGAGATTGAGCAGCGCTGCCTTTGATGCTGCGTAGGCAGCGGTGTTCGGCGCCGCACGCATGCCCGCGCCCGACGAGATGTTCACGATCGCGCCGCCATTGGGCATGCGCAGGGCTGCCTCGCGCGAGCCCGCTGCCGCAGCGATGAGATTGAGCTCGAGCATGTCGCGCATCTGATCATCAGTAGTCACGGTCATCGGCTGCACATGAGCATCGTCGGTGCCACCGGCGTTGTTGATCCAGATATCGAGGCGACCGAACTCGGCGATTGCTCCCTCGGCGAGCTCCTTCGGCATTCCCGGCTTCTTCAAGTCGCCGGGCATCTCGAGGGCTCGACGCCCGAGAGCACGCACCTCCACTGCCACGGCTGCGACCTCCTCCGCG
>JBIJBU010000204.1:0-2934 GCA_044345075.1 Candidatus Nanopelagicales bacterium
TGATAGGCGCCGACGGAGTTGATCGGCGTGAGGCCGACCTTGATGTCGTAGGCGGCAAATGCAGGGCTTGCATTTGCACCGATCAGTGCGGTTGCGGCCACGGCCACACCTGCACCGGCGGCTGCCAGCTTCTTGAATCGAGACTTGCTCACTGGACCTCCATGAAGATATCGCGGTACTCGGGGGACGCGCGAACGATGATTGAACCTTACGTGAATTCCCTATGGATGAGTAGGGCCTTTCACACATTGAGTAGCAACAATCGGTGATTTGCGCCGTGCTTAAAACCGATCGACTAGGTATAGATGACTCCAGGTAATCACTAGTACTTATCTGCGCATGAGGATCAGCACCAATGACGCAGCTGCGAGCGCAGTGGTCACGGCCGAAAGGGCCGCGAGAGGCAGAGGGCTCAGTCGTGTGTTAGCGGCCGTCATGAATTCCTGGGCGGCGCGCGCTCGAGTCCGCGCCACAGGAGAGCTAGCGACCAGGACTCCGGCGGCGCAGAGTAGGGCCATCACTGAGATACCTAGAGGGATGCCATCGCGATAGGCATGGACACCGAGTATTCCGAAGGCGGCGGCCAGCACGACGAGAGTCCGGTTCCAGGCCAGCCCGGTGCGCTCGGGCTGCAAGCCGAACTCATCCCCGGTTAAGGGGACACCATGCTGACCGGAGATGTCCATTCGTCTAGACGGTGATGACGACCGCGACGATGGCGAGTACTGAGATCACGCCGATTCCGACGGCCAGGAAAGGCGCGAGTGTCGAGGGGGGAATTCCGTGACCATCACGCATCGCTCGTTCGACACTCAGCCATCGCCACCAGCTGCCCGCTGCGAGGATTCCGCCGAGTAACACCAGAACAGCAGCAAGCAGAAGCGAGACTCCCTTGGTCTCCTGCGTTGACACGAAGGTCGCCACCGCCACGCCAAGGGCGATGAGGCCGAGGGCGGTGCGAACCCACGCCAGGAAAGTGCGCTCGTTGGCGAGCGAGAACCGCGGATCAGGGTCAGTGCCGTTGCTTAAGCGGCGATTGATCCAGCTCGGCGTTCGGTTATGCCGCATGGAGGGGCACCGTCGAGTCGTCGACCACTCGCATCAACTCGTCGACCATCACCGAGTTAGCGGTGTCGAGCAGGGCGCCGCGTGATTGATCTTGAGCCACGTTACTCATTTCAAGGGGATCGGCGGCGAGGTCGTAGAGCTCAGCGATTGAGGTTCCGGAGATGCGGGTGTAGCGCAGGGCATCGGTGATCACGGTGCGCAGGCGAACTGGGCCGGGAAGGGTGGGCAGTCCGAACGGCTGATCCTCCTCGACGAGAATCGCACTGCGCCATTCGATTGCACTGTCACGCATGACGGGCACCAGGGATGCGCCCTGCACCCCTGCCATCGGCGCGGCGCCGGCAAGTTCGAGCAGCGTAGGCGCGAGGTCAGCACTGCTCGCCAGTTCGTGATGAGTTCCTGAGCCGGTTCCGCCACCGCTGATGATCAGTGGAACTCGGATAGCCGCGTCGTAGTGGCTGAAGTGCTTGAGGATCAGCCCGTGATCGCCGAAAACATCACCATGGTCGGAGGTGAAGACGATGACGGTGTCGTCCGTAAGTTCGAGCCGCGCAATTGCCTCGACAATCCGACCGATTGAATCATCGATGAACTCGATCGAACCCAGTTCTGCCGCGAGCGCGTTTCGGAACTGATCTTCGGACGGAGCCCAGAGGATCATGGGATCAATATCCGGAGTACCACGATTAGCCACGATGTCTTTCACGTACTGGGGCGATGCCGCGTGGTCGTCATGGAACGACTCGGGAAGCGGCATGTCCTCTGGCTTGTGCCGATGGAAGTACTCCGACGGCGGAGCGAAAGGATGATGCGGATCCGGGTAGCTCACGAAGAGCACGAAGGGGTCGTCCCCTCGGGCAAAGTCATCGAGCCGATCGATCGCCATGTCGGTGATGAATGTGGTCGGATGAAGTTCAGTGGGCACGGCTGATTCGTATACGTGATTCCAGCCCGCGTACTCCGACTTCGCATTCTTTCGCCCGGCCTGGGTGATCGGATCGAATCCGCGTTCACGTGCCCACGCCACGTAGTTGCCTGACACGCGATCACCATGGCCGGCAACCAGGGCCACATCATCGAAGCCGTAATAATCCGGTGGAATCACGGTTTCGCCCGTGGTATGGAGGCTGAAGTCCTCCCAGGAATGGAAGTCCTCGCCGAACGGGCCGGTAACCGCCTGCTCCCACAACTCGGGGATCGCTGCCTTGATCTGTTCGAGCTGATAGCCCTCGTAGTCGTAGCCCATCGGCTGAAGATGCAACTTGCCGACTGCGGACGTACGCCAGCCCGATCGACGTAATGCGCGCACGAAGGTATCGCACGAGGGGTTGAGGGGAAGGCCGTTGGTGCGTAGGCCATGTGCGGAGGGCCACTGGCCGGTCATGATGGTCGCTCGATTGGGCATGCAGACCGGGTTGGCCGCGAAGGCGCGGTCGAATTGGTGGCCGTCGGCGGCGAGGGCATCGATGTTGGGAGTCCTCACCGGGACTTTCTTAGAGAAACCGAGATGATCTACACGAAGTTGATCGGCAATGATCACAACAATGTTCACGAGGTCACCTCAGTGCAGGAGCCATTCAGGTATGCATGCATCTTGATCGTGGCGAGGCTAGCAGAGCGATGTACTACTGCGCACTGCCGTGAACGCATTGACCATCAACGAATGTTGATGCCACGGAGTTTTCGGTGAGTGACCAAGGGTCGTTCCAGTCGACCGACGATTCCATCAGGATGAAGTCCGCGGCCATCCCCGGCGCGATGTTGCCGCGCCATTTCTCCGCATGACTCTGCCAGGCTGCTTGGGAGGTCATCGCTTCCACAGCCTCACGGGCGGTCAGCCGCTGGTCATCAGAGTATTCAGGCTCA
>JBIJBU010000057.1:0-10559 GCA_044345075.1 Candidatus Nanopelagicales bacterium
GATGCGATTCTTGAGGTCTTGACTTCAGTCGGTCATGGCAATGGCGATGACACTCTCGTTCTTGAGCCTGGCATGAATCACGAGTACATCGACACCAGTCGGGCACTCCGCGATCAGGCTGACTCGGCTCGCCAGGCGTTGGTCAAGCTCGCCGAAAGTGCTTTCTGGAATCCGCGCGGGCGCGAGGTCTCGGCCGGACTCGAGGAAGACGCGCGACGCCTGCGCCGACTCGGTGGCATCGGAGTCCAGGTGCGCGGAATCGCGGGTGCGGCAAACCTGCTTTTCAATCGCGGAGTGACGCAGCCGTTGACCGCGGAGCACTTCGGTGAGTTGATCGACCAGACGGTGCGCATGGCGCGCGTGACCCTCGGTGCTGACGGTGCACCTCTCACGCACGCAGGGCAGGAATCCGTCGAACGCGAGAGCGCGGAACTCTCGGCCTCACTGGATGCTGCCGCTCGGCACGTGATGGTGCATGCCGGCGACGTACAAGCGGTCATCGATGCCATCGCCTTGCTCGGTCGCATCGACCACATTCGCCGTCAGCTGCTGATTTACAGCACGTGGACCGATGACTTCGCTGATGCCGATCAGGCGGATGACTGATGTGCGGGCGATACGCGGCAGCCACGACCGCCGCTGACTGGGTCGAGGAGTTCGAAGTCGACGATGCGCCTGAGCGGGTGCTCGCACCCGACTTCAACGTCGCACCGACTAAGGAGTTGTATCTCGTGGCCGCGGGGGAGCGCGAGGGAGCCCTCGTTCGCCGAATGGAGATCGCACGCTGGGGATTGATCCCTTCGTGGGCGAAGGAGTCGTCGATCGGAGCCAAGCTGACCAACGCACGGGTCGAGACAATCTCCGAGAAGCCGTCGTTCCGCTCCGCATTCGCCAAGCGCCGTTGCTTGATTCCCGCTGACGGCTACTACGAGTGGTACCGACCGGAGAAGGGGGCGAAGCAGCCTTTCTACATTCACCGCGCCGATGGCTGCTCGCTCGCGATGGCAGGTCTCTACGAGTGGTGGCGTGATCCGGCGAACCCTGATGCCGAGCCGCGCCTGACGTGCACGGTGATCACCACGGCGGCCACCCCCGAGCTCGCCGTCATCCATGACCGGATGCCCGTGATGATCGAGCAGGCTGACTGGGCCGAGTGGCTCGACCCGTTAGTGCCCGGCAAGGAACTCCCGCCGCCGATGCTGGAGGCCGAATTCCATATCTCGCTCGTCGCAGATCCCGTATCGGTGGCCGTCGGAAACGTCCGCAATAACGGCCCGTCCCTCATAACCCCCATCGCTCCTGACGAAGGACTCCTCTTCTAGGGAATGAGCGGGGCTCGACCGCTGTTGACCTGCATGTGATGACCTGCGAGAGGGTTACGGGCTGCCCGGCTGTGGCCTGGCCTGGAGCTGTGCCGCTCCTCGTGGATTCAGGTGACTCAGTAGGCTCGTCAGTAATGAGCGAGGTAGTGGGGACCGAGGAGCAGGCGGAGGATCGCACTGCCCGCTTCGAGCGCGATGCGCTGCCGTACCTGGATCAGCTGTACGGCGCGGCCATGCGGATGACCAAGAATCCGACTGATGCTGAAGACCTCGTGCAGGAGACCTTCGTCAAGGCCTTCGCCGCCTTTGACTCGTACACCGATGGCACGAACCTGAAGGCCTGGCTTTTTCGCATCTTGACGAACACGTACATCAACACCTACCGCAAGAAGCAGCGCGAGCCGTACCAGTCGTCGGCTGACGAGCTTCTTGACTGGCAGCTGGCCGAGGCCGAGTCGCACACCTCGACCGGACTTCGCTCGGCTGAGATGGAAGCACTCGATCGCTTGGCGGATGCCGACATTGTCGAGGCGATGGCAGCCCTTCCCGAGGAGTTCCGACTGGCGGTGTACCTCGCAGATGTTGAGGGATTCCCGTACAAGGAGATCGCCGAGATCATGGAGACTCCGGTGGGCACGGTGATGTCGCGACTTCACCGTGGTCGCAAGTTGCTCCGTGACTCCCTTGCTGATTACGCCGTCGAACGCGGGTATGTGCCCGCCGCAACCGCGAGCGGAGGTGACGAGTCATGAGCTGCGGTAATCATCACGCCACTCCGTGCACCGAGGTGCTCTCGCTGGTCTATGTCTACATCGACAATGAGTGCGAGGAGATGAAGAGCATTCAGGTCACTACTCATCTCGAGGAGTGCGGCCCGTGTGCCGAGATCGTCCGCGTCGAGCGCGTGATCAAGGCGCGCCTGAAGAGTTCCTGTGAATGTGCCGAGGCACCTGAGACACTACGTACCTCGATCGTTGCCACGATCCGAGCGACGTACTACCAAAGCGAATAGGAGGCCTCCATGTCAGTGACTGTGCGTGCCGAAATGGTGGCCTCTGTTCATTCAGTGCTCGTCGAGGCCGGTCAGGACATCGAGGTGGGCGACACCTTGATGATCCTCGAATCCATGAAGATGGAGATTCCGGTGCTCTGCGAGTCAGCCGGCACCGTGAGCGAGATCTCGGTTGCCCCGGGTGACGTCATCCGCGAGGGCGATGTCCTCGCGATCATCCTCTGATCCAACTCCGGAGCCTCTGCTCGGAGTGTTAGGCGTCTCGTCAGCCGGTCGAAGGTAATCTCGACACGTGGCGATCCTCAATCGACTGGCGGAAGAGCGCACCGACCTCACTGAGGCTGACATCGATCGGCTTCAGCTCATCGTGGCGGAATGGTCGCTGCTTGCCGATCTCGCCGGCAGTGATCTCGTTCTCTGGCTGCCCACCTGGAATGAGGGCGGACTTCTCGCGGTCGCTCAAGTGCGTGCTACTACCGCTCCGACCAGCATGCCCGATGACATCGTGGGCACCTTCATGGCCAAGGGTCGCGCCCCGCACCTAGACCAAGCAGCTGCCTTCGGGCGCGTGTCCGGAGATGCCTATCCCGTCAACTTCCAGGGCCAGGTCATTGGCATTGTCGAGCGCCACTCCTCAGCGACCAGGCGCGTGGCAGGACCACTCGAAGAGATCTACCTGCAGACCGCTGGCGATCTCTTCACGATGCTCGTGGCGGGCACCTTCCCGTCGACCGAATTCGTCACCGGTGCCACCGGCTCACCGCGCGTCGGTGACGGCCTGATTCGTCTCGACGAAGCCGGACTCGTGCAGTTCGCGAGCCCTAACGCAGTGAGTGCAATGAGCCGCCTTGGGCTCGCAACGGAGCTCAGGGGAGCCGATCTCTGCGCGCTGCTCATCAAGCTGTCGCATAAGCATGGCCCCGTCGATGAAGCTCTCTCTCAGGTGGCCAGTGGACAGGTCGCGGGCAGCGCCGACGTCGATAACGGCACTGCGACCGTCATCGTGCGAGGCATCCCGATCCTTGATCGCGAGATTCGCCGCGGCGCGATCGTGCTGCTGCAGGATGCCACCGAAATTCGACGCCGTGAGCGCGCCTTGATGAGTAAGGACGCCACGATCCGCGAGATTCACCATCGGGTGAAGAACAACCTGCAGACCGTTGCGGCGCTCTTGCGTCTGCAGGGCCGCCGTGCTCAGAGTGAGGAGACCCGTGCAGCACTCGCTGAAGCGCAGTTGCGGGTGGCCTCGATCGCCGTCGTTCACGAGAGCCTGTCCAAGGCCGGAAGTGATGACGTGCCCTTCGAGGAAGTCGTCGACCGCGTGATCTCGCTGGTGCGCGATCTCGCCCCGGCCTACGCGGTCGGCGGCGTTACTGCGGTGATCGAGCGCGAGGGGGAGTGCTCGGTCATGGCCGAAGAGCTCGTGACTCCGTTGGCGATGGCTGTTTCGGAACTCCTGCAAAACGCCGTCGAGCATGCACATGCCGCACGCATCCGCGTGGTCATCAGCGAAGGTGCGGGCCTGATCAGCATCGATGTCATTGACGATGGCACGGGATTGCCGGAGGGCTTCACGATGGCATCTGCCGGTCTGGGCCTGCAGATCGTGGAGTCACTGGTGCAGAACGAGGCACGTGGACACTTCACCCTCCTGCCGAGCGAGGGGCAGGGGACATCAGCCCGTATCGAAGTGCGGGCAGGCAGTTAAAACCTGATCAGGCGTTACTGCGAGCCCGGAGTCGGGCATTGCGGCGCTTGAGAGCGCGGCGCTCATCCTCAGAGAGACCGCCCCAGACACCGGCATCCTGCCCGGACTCAAGAGCCCAGCGCAGGCATTCGTCAACCACGCTACAGCGACGGCAGACGACCTTGGCTTCTTCGATCTGCACCAGCGCGGGGCCGGTATTACCGATCGGGAAGAACAACTCCGGGTCTTCGTCACGGCAGGCACTCTCGTGGCGCCAGTCCATGCGGATCACTCCATTAGGCGAGGGCGTCGGGGTCACCGACACTCGTGATTGCTTTCACGAGACTGGCACATCAAAGGGGGCGACCCAGGGGTCTCCCGGTCGTCCCCGGAGGAAGAAAGCCAGCCCGATTCAGCAAAGGGCCCTCATAGGTTCGCAGATGTTGCTGCTGTGAACAAGGGGAACCGCCGAAAACTGAACGGCTAACTTGTCAGGTTGGTCACAAGTGCGGCTTTTGTCCGTTTACTGAACCGCAATTACCCGCAGGGCGCCGGGGACGGACACGAACACTGCCTCGGTCACCTCAGGTGTTGACTCGCCATCCACCTGCATGGGCATAGGCCGACTACACGTGATGGTGAAGGCCTCCAGATCGTGGCTGACAACTATGGATTCCTTCGTCGATCCGGCAGTCGAGCGGGCCAGCATGCGGCGAGCTGCCCGAGCGGCGGCGAATAAGCCCAGGTCACGCAGTGCGAAGACATCCAAGCCGGTGTCAAAGGAGGCCTGGGGGCACGGATCAATCGGCCAGGAGCCGAAATAGGTCCACGGAGCCGTGTTCTGGACGACTACCGCGAAGACGCCTTCATTGACTCCCTTGGCCGAGGTCAATGTCAGGGCTGGGTTCTTTCGATCCGTCCGAGCGAGGTACTGCCGCAACGTAGTAACTAGGTATCGAGTCGGGGAAGCGGTGCGACCGGCGCTGCGTTGGTCTTCCATCGCGGTGATGATCTCTGCGTCGAGCCCCACTCCCGCGTTGCTGGTGAACCAGCGACCATTCACACGACCAAGGCCGATCGTTCGAGTGCGATTGGCCCGGATCGCCTCCATGATCTCGCCCGTCGCCTCGACTGCATCGACCGGAATGCCCAGTGCGCGAGCGAAGACATTTCCGCTTCCGCCGGGAACCGTGGCCAGAATCGGCACGTTGTCGCCGAGTCCCTCCTCGAGCATCCCGTTGACGACCTCGTTCACCACGCCATCGCCACCGAGGGTGATGACGATGTCGAGACCTTGCGCCCGCGCTGCGCGACCGAGTTCGAAACCGTGACCTCGATGGGTGGTCATCGTGACCTGGAGATCAAGTTCGTGGGAGAGGGCGTTGACAATGACGTCTGTCACGCGTGCGGAGGTCGTGGTCGCGCGGGGATTGACCACCAGGAGTCCGCGCATGCTCCCCACCATAACCAATGCAGTCAGCCGTTTAGGCTGGTGCCATGCCTCGTCCGACTCTCTCCTTCGCCGTAATCGCTGCCATCGCGGCGATCGAGGGACTCGGCCTGATCGCCTACGCGATCTTCGACATCATCGAGGCCGTGCGCGTGGGCATCACCGGCCCGGCCGAGGTCTCCAACCCCGCGGCGCTGGTGTTGCTCATCGTGATTTACCTGGTGTTCGGGATAGGGCTGCTGCTCGTGGCCCGAGCCTGGTGGCAGATGCGCACCTGGCAGCGAGGTGCCTTCATCCTGACCCAGGTGATCGCGCTACTCGTCTTCTTCGATCTCACGCGTGCCGAAGAGCCCCTGCCACGCACGGTCGGTTTCGTCATCTTGGCGTTGGCCATCGCCGGCATCCTCCTCGTGTTCACCCCCAAGGTGATGCGGGTGTTCGCCGAAGCCCAGCGCAATTAGTCGGCGGTCAGACCCTCGCGCAGCTCGCCGAGGGCGCGAGCCAGTAGTCGCGACACATGCATCTGCGAGATGCCTACCTGCTCGGCGATCTCGCTCTGGCTCATGTTCTTGAAAAAGCGCATCATGATGATCTGGCGCTCGCGCTCGGGCAACTTGTCGAGCAACGGTCGAAGTGACTCGCGATACTCGACCTCTTCCATGCCAGGGTCCTCGAAACCCAAGGTGGATGCCACGCCACCGTGGTCATCGTCTCCTTCGTCATCGAGTGACCTTGCGCTGAAGGCAGCCTGGGCCTCGAGCACTTCGAGCACATCTTCAGGCGCAATGCCGACTCGATCGGCGATCTCGCGCACTGTCGGTGAGCGATGCAGCTCGCCGGTGAGATCCTCGCTCGCGGTGTAGATCGGGCCGCGCAATTCCTGGAGCCTGCGGGGCAGTCGAATGGTCGTCGTGCGATCGCGGAAATGACGCTTGATCTCGCCGACGATGGTCGGAGTCGCGAATGTGCTGAACTCCAGCCCCCGCTCGATCTCGAAGCGGTCAATGGCGCTGATCAGGCCGATCGTGCCGACCTGCACGAGATCGTCATAGTTCTCGCCGCGATCGCGGTACCGGCGAGCGATGTGATGCACGAGCGGGAGGTGCATGGTGATGAGTTCCTCACGCGCCGCGGCAAAAGGTGCCGAGCCCTCGGTGGAAGAGTCCATCAGTTCGAGCAGCTCGCGCTCGCGCGCGCGTTGCTCATCACCCCACCTCTCGTCACCGGGTGGGTTGGTATCGGGGGAGGTCACGAGCTGACCGGCTCGTGACGCTTGACGTGCAGGGTGAGGCAGACCTGGCCAGCATCGACCGACGCAGTGACGTCGTCGACGAGAGCGGTGAGCACAGTCCAGCCGAAGGTATTCGTGGCGGGTACTACTCCGCTTGTAGTCATGCCGCGCACCTCGATGCGCAGCGAACCGAGAGCCTCGACGAACACGCACCGCATCTCGCTGCCCACAACAGCATCGAGAACTATCTGCGCTGCTGCCTCATCGACCGCGAGACGGAGATCCTCGAGCTGGTCGATCGGCAAATCTGCCCGCACGGCCATCGCCGCGGCCATGGTGCGGGCCAGCGAGACGTACTGGGTCTGGGCGGGAAAGCTCACGGTCACGGCGTTGGTCATGTCACTCCTTCTCGGACTCAAGTATCCAGGCTGCTCGAGCCCATGCGAGCCAGGTTCGCCAATGCGTCGCCTTCAGCCCGGTAAGGCACCCACTCGGTCAGCCCTTTAGCCCCAAGTGCGGCATAGAAGTCGCGACTGGGTGTATTCCAGTCGAGCACGCTCCAGTCGAGCCGGCCGAAGCCCTTCTCGACACATTCCTGCGCCAATCGAATGAGTAGCGCCTTGCCGTAGCCCTGGCCACGGAAGGCCGGGCGAACGTAGAGATCCTCGAGATAGATGCCATGACGACCAAGCCAGGTGGAGTAGTTCAGGAAGTAGAACGCATACGCCACGACCTCGCCTGAGACCTCGACCACGAGTGAATGCACGCGCGGACTCTCGCCGAACAGGTCGCGACTGAAGTCTGCGTCTGTAGCAATTGCCTGCTCGGGCGCATTCTCATACTCAGCTAGTTCCAGCACCATCGCGATCAACGCGGGGACGTCGCGGGGCTCGGCAGGTCGGATGCTCATGGTCCAAGTATTCGCTGTGGGGCCGGCGGTGGATCGTCGGCCTCAACAAATCACACCCGCATAGATGAAGCCCCCGCAGGATCGGCGGGGGCTTCATCATGAAGTGCGGGTCGAACTAGGCCTTCTTGGTCTCCCAGAAGATCGCGGCGATCTCGTCGATCTTGGCGAGCAGCGCATCGGCGACTGCAACGTCGGTGGTCGACTTGGTGCCGCCGGCACCGGCGAGCTTGGTGGCCTCGTTGAAGAGGGTGTTCAGGTTCGGGTACTTCTCGAAGTGCGGGGCCTTGAAGTAGTCGGTCCAGAGAACCCAGAGGTGCTCCTTGACCATGGTCGAGCGGTCTTCCTTGATGGAGATCGCACGAGCCTTGAAGTCAGCGTCTGAGGAGTCGTTGTACTTGACCATGCACGCCTTGACGGACTCGGCCTCGAGGCGAGCCTGAGCGGGGTCGTACACGCCGCAGGGCAGATCGCAGTGAGCGTAGGCAGTGGTGCGGGGGGTGAGGATGCGGGACAGCATGTGAACCCTTTCGGTTGGCGGAACAGCCGCGGGATGCCCCGAATGGCTATGGGGAGAAGCCTACCCGCGCCCCCCGAGGAGGCAAGATGGCCTCATGGGGATTGGCTCACATCTGACCACGGTCCGGATCATCGGCCCGTCGATGGAGCCTGCCCTGAGAACCGGCGACTGCTGGGTGGTGCGCCTTGGCGCGCGGGTGACACCTGGCGATGTCGTCTTCGCTGTTCACCCGCTTCGCCCCGATCTGCGGATCGTGAAGAGGGCGATCCGCCAGGAGGGGTCAGGCTGGTGGATTGAGGGGGATAACCCCGACTCGAGTGATGACAGTCGAAGTTTCGGGCCGGTCGACACGGTGCTCGGGAAGCTGATCTTTCGGTATTCACCCCTGTTCAGGCGAGGTTGAGTCTCTAACTCAGTGCCGACCGAATTGTCCAGGCGAGTTCAGCAGGTGCATTGACCATGGCAGGCCCGTACCAGGTAAGCAGCCGGCCGCTGACGAGAGCGGCATGCGCGGAGAAGTACTCGGGGCCGTCATCGATGGTGAATTCATAGGGCTCATCGGGCAGGATCACCAGCTCGGTGTCGGGCAGCTGATTCAACTCGAGTTTTGGGTAGCGCTCCGGGTGCAATTCCAGCGCATTGAAGATGCCGAGCCTGCCGAGTAGTTCACCGGCATAGGTATCGGAACCGACGAACATCCAGGGCTTGCGCCAAATCGGAATCAGCGCGGTCACCGGCTGGTCGAAGACCGACTCGGGGTTCGCCCAGTTGGCTCGCGCCTGCTCAAGCCAGGGAACGTTCACGTGGCCGAGGCTCGCGAAGAGTCGCGTCATGGAGTCGATGGCCTGATCGACATTGCGGATCTCGGTCACCCATACGGCAAGCCCGGCGTCACGCAGTTCTGCGATGTGCTCGGGCTTGTTTTCCTCTTCATTGGCGATGACGAGTTCGGGTGTCATGGCGATGATCGCGGCAACATCAGGATTCTTGGTGCCTCGAATGCGCGGAACGTCGAGCCCCTCGGGATGCGTGCACCAGTCGGTGGCCGCGATGATCGTGCCGGGCATGGTGGCCTCGACAGCCTCGGTGAGTGACGGCACCAGGCTGACGATGCGGGTGACCTGCTCAGGCAGCATGACTTTCGCCCCGAGATCGTCACGGAGCTCGCGCAGTTCGCTCATGCGCCGGTTCCGGAGGTGAGTGAGGTGAGTGCTGACACGAAGGTGTCGATATCCGCGGTTGTGGTATCCCACGAGCACATCCAGCGCACCTCGTTGGTCGCTTCGTTCCAGACATAGAACGGGGTGACCTCCTGCAGGGCAGGGGTGATGGCGGCGGGAATGATCGCGAAGACCGCATTGGCTTCGACTGCCTGCGTGATCGTGACTCCGGGGATACTCGTGACCTTCGAGGCAAGGTACTGCGCCATCGAATTTGAATGCTCGGCATTCGCGCGCCAGAGTTCGTCTTCGAGCAGTGCGATGAACTGAGCTGAGATGAAGCGCATCTTGCTGGCCAGTTGCATGTACTGCTTGCGGATGTAGCCGAGGGTTTCACCCGCGTTGAGAGCTGGGTTGAGGATGACAACCGCCTCGGCACCCATAGCGCCGTTCTTCGTGGCGCCGAAGGAAAGAGCATCGATGCCGATGTCGGTCGTCATCTCCTTGAAGGTGCAGCCGAGGCCAGCCGTCGCATTCGCGATACGGGCGCCGTCGAGATAGACATACATGTCGAGTTCATGTGCGGTCGAAGTAATGGCACGCAGCTCGTCAAGCGAGTAGCGAGTGCCGTACTCGGTCGACTGCGTGACGAGCACGACTCGCGGCTGCGCATGGTGGAAGTCACCGATGCCCCAGTGCTGTGCACGTATGAGTTCAGGGGTGATCTTGGCGTCAGCGCTGGGCACTGCGATGACCTTCGAGCCGAGCAATTTCTCCGGTGCGCCGGCCTCGTCAACGTTTACGTGGGCAGTGGTCGCACAGATCACGCTCTCCCAACTGCGCAGCATCGACTGCATGCCCACGACGTTGGCACCCGTGCCATTGAAGACCGGAAAGACCTCAGCGTGCTCACCGAACTCGCCTTGGATCAGTTCCAGTGCTCGGGTGGTCCACGGGTCCGCGCCGTAGGAAACCGCATGGTCTGCGTTAGCAGCGGCGATCGCTTCGAGCACCCGCGGATGCACCCCGGAATGGTTGTCACTGGCAAGGGAGCGCATCCCGCCACGCTACCAACTCGCGATTAGACTCGATCCATGTTCGCCGTCTACGCCGCTGCCGTCGACCCCATTGACCCGCTGTCCTGCCTCGGAGTCGGGGAGCTCTCGCAGCCGACCACCCCAAGTGAGTGGGTGAACGTGCGCGTGCGGGCTGCGAGCCTGAACCACCACGACCTGTGGGCGCTCAAGGGAGTCGCGCTCAAGGCTGACCG
>JBIJBU010000205.1:0-2913 GCA_044345075.1 Candidatus Nanopelagicales bacterium
GCGCACCCCTCGATGCGGCGGGCCTGCCGCCGGATCTCGTCGCTATCGGACTCACGAATGCGCGCATTCCCGAGGGCCTGCGCCCGAAAATGGCCGCTGATCTCGCCAATGCCTGGTGGAAGACAGCCAGCTTCATCGCAGAGTTCGCGCTCGATGTGCCTGGAGACGAAATCTCCGCATTAGGCCTCGACTTCGATGATCCTGCGCACCGCATCGAGCCATTGCTCGCACTTTGCGCCGAGAAGGGCAAGAACAAGTTCCCGCTAGATGTCAATCAGCAGCTTGCCGATGCGGCTGCAGCAATGCTCGCCCGCTGGACATCACCGCGCGCTGCTCGCGCGCGTCGTACGCAGCAGCTGCCGGCAGATCTCCCGCTGGGTCTGCACCTCGAGACCGTCGTCATCACTGATCACGACGATGCGGGCCACGGTCACGCAATCTCGCGTGATCTCGCGAGCGGGCAGTTCGCCCCCACTGGCGGCTTCCGTCATGGGGTGCGGGTCAGCGGCGAACGCCCGTCCGTCGGCCACCCGCTCTCGAAGCTGCCCGGTGGCGTATCGATGCTCACCGGCGTACTTGCCGAACTCGAAGGTCGCCTCAAGACAGTCGTCCTCGTCGACTTCGAGTACGGGCCCGAGGGCCTGGTGCTGGCAGGGCTCGAAGAGCTCACGCGCACGAGCGCCCGAGTCGCCACCAGCCTCGCTGTCGACCTCGCGACCCGCGGCATCACTGATGAGCGTTCCGCGGTCGAGGCCATTCGCCCCGCACACGTTCTCGAGCTCATGCATCCGCGTCCGCGGCTCACGGGCAACGAAACAGTGCTGGTCACCGGTCTTGCCGCTTCGCCCGGCGCAGCCGTCGGACGCATTGCGCTCACGAGCGAAGAGGCATGCGAGATGGCTGAGGCAGGCGACTCCGTGATCCTCGTCGCAGCCGAGACAACTCCGGGTGACCTGCCAGGCATGATGGCGGCAGCGGGCATCCTCACTGTGACAGGCGGCTCCGCATCACACGCGGCCGTTGTAGCACGTGGCATGGGACGCCCCGCGATCTGCGGGGCTGGCGGAATGCGCATCGATCGCAATGCGGGCACTGTCACTGCGGGTGATCACGTTTTGCACCGCGGCGATGTCATCTCGGTCGACGGCGATGCTGGGGCGGTTTACGTCGGCGCGGTCCCGATCGAGCGTCCCGAGCCCTCATTCGCACTTGCCACTGTTCTCAATTGGGCTGATGACGTTCGTCGTCTCGGCATCCGCGCGAACGCCGATACCGGCGTCGACGCAGGCGCCGCAATGGATAATGGCGCGGAGGGCATTGGTCTCTGCCGCACCGAGCACATGTTCCTGGGCGATCGACTTCCGTTCATCCGCCGCGTAATCCTTTCCTCGAGCCCCGAGGAAGAAGAGCTTGCTCTGGCAGCGCTGGCCGAGGCACAGCGCGAGGATTTCCGCGATCTCCTGATCGCAGTAGGAAACCGGCCTGTGACCGTGCGCCTGCTCGATGCACCGATGCACGAGTTCTTGCCGACCGAGCACGAAGTGGTCGATGAGAACTGGGCCAAGATGGCCGAGAGCCTGCATGAGGAAAACCCGATGCTGGGCGTGCGCGGCGTTCGCCTCGCGCTTATCCATGAAGGCCTCTATCCGGCTCAGGTCGAAGGCCTTTTCAATGCCTGGATCGATGTCAACACCCAGCATGGAATTGCGCCCACCCTCGAGGTGATGATCCCGCTGGTCTCAATTCCCGATGAACTTCTGATGAGTCTGCGTCTGATTCGCCGAGTCAACCAGGAGGTTGCTTCACGTACCGGAATCGTCGTGCCGTTCACGATCGGCACCATGGTCGAGACCCCTCGCGCGGCACTGATGGCGGATCAACTCGCTCAATGGGCGGAATTCATCTCCTTCGGCACGAATGACCTCACTCAGCTCACCTACGGTTTCTCGCGTGACGACGTCGAGCGCCGCATGCTCGGCACCTATCTCGAGCGCGGACTGCTCACGGTGAGCCCGTTCGCAGAGCTTGATGAGTGGGGCGTGGCTGGGCTAATGGAAATCGCTGCGGCCAAGGCTCGCTCGGCTCGACCTGATATCAAGCTGGGTATCTGCGGCGAGCACGGGGGCGATCCTGCATCCATTGCCCTGTGCGAGAAGCTCGGGCTCAACTACGTGTCGTGCTCGCCAAGCCGCGTGCCTATCGCTCGCCTGGCAGCGGCGCACGCGGCACTCAACTCCCAGTAGCCGCACCTTCGGACAGGCACGGCACGGTCCGCCGGACGCATCGTTATCAATCTGAGACATTGGGTTCCGCGATACCGAAACGCCAGCGGGAGTCGGCGGAGAAAATACTAGGAAGACCTTGCAAATCGGATTTACGGGACTAGTGTTCGACAGACATTGAGGGAGGCTGCATGACCACGGCACTGTCGGTTCGCGACGCAACGAAGATCTTCGGCGGGCAGACCGCACTCGATCATGTGAGCATCGACGTCCAGCCCGGTGAGGTGCGCGCACTCGTCGGCCAGAACGGCTGCGGTAAGTCGACCCTCATCAAGATTCTCGCCGGTTTTCACCAGCCTGAGCCCGGTACCTCTGTCACTGTGGGTGGCCAGGAGCTCGATTTCTCCAATGCGACTGCCAGCGAGGCCGTGGGCCTGCGCTTCGTTCACCAGGATCTCGGCTTGGTTGCGAATCTCGACGCTGTCGACAACATGGCCATCGGCCAGGGCTATATCACCGGTGCGACCAAGACCATTAGTTGGAAGAAGGAGCGTGCTGCAGCTCGCGAGGCGCTGAAGGATCTCGGCTACGACATCAACGTGCGCATGCCCGTGGGCGCGCTTGCCATGTCGGAGCGCACTGCAGTCGCCATCGCCCGCGCGATGTCCACTCGCGGTAGCGAGACCAAGAT
>JBIJBU010000206.1:0-2904 GCA_044345075.1 Candidatus Nanopelagicales bacterium
CGTGCGGCCCTCTGCTGCGAGCGAGCGCAGGAAGTTGCGCAGCCAGGCAATGCCCTCGGGATCGAGACCATTCGCCGGCTCATCCAAGATGAGCACGGCCGGATCGCCCAGTAGGGCTGTCGCGAGAGAAAGGCGCTGACGCATGCCGAGAGAGAATCCACCGACCTTGCGGTGACCGGCCTCGGCGAGGCCGACGAGTTCGAGTACCTCGGTGACGCGCGTGCGAGGGATGCCCGCTGAGGCCGCGACAACACTGAGATGACCGCGCGCGGTCCGGCCCGGATGGAAACCACTTGCTTCGAGGGCTGCGCCAACAGTGTGCAACGGATCATGGAGTTCGCGATAGGGATGACCGCCCACGAGGGTCTCGCCCGAAGTGGGGCTGACCAAACCGAGCAGGCAGCGAAGAGTGGTGGTCTTGCCGGAGCCGTTGGGGCCGAGGAAGCCGGTGACTCGACCTGGCTCGACGCGAAAGGAGAGATCGGAGACAGCGCGAACGCCATCACCGCGACCGAAGACCTTGGTGAGCGACCGCACCTCGAGACCGACTGAATTCCCCCGCATAAGCAGAGAATAGCCCGCTAGATTCACGTTATGACGACACAACTCATTCCGGGAATTGACCAGTCAAGCGTATCCCCTGTACTACTGACGGGTAACTGGACAACAGGTTCTGGAGCCTCCATCGAAGTGCGCTCACCGTTTGATGACGCACTGCTGGGCTCGGTGCCCGCACTCAGCCCGGCCGATGTAGACGCGGCTGTCGCGTACGCACAGCACGCGCTCGAGACTTCTCCATTGCCGCAGTGGCAACGAGCTGAGATTCTCGATCGGGCAGCAGTGTTGCTCGCCGCACGCCGCGAGGAATTCGGTATCGCGATTGCGCGCGAATCCGCCAAGCCGATCAAGACTGCGAGGGTCGAAGTTGATCGCGCTGTCAGCACACTGCAGTTCTCTGCTGCTGTTGCGCGTACCCTGACCGGCGAGGTCGTTCCGATGGAAGCGTCACCTGTTGGTGTCGGCAAGATCGGCTTCATCATGCGAGTTCCGGTGGGCGTGATCGGCGCAATCGCTCCCTTCAACTTCCCGCTCAACCTCGTCGCGCACAAGTTGGGCCCGGCTATCGCGGCTGGCTGCCCGGTCGTGCTCAAGCCCGCCTCGCAGACACCTTTCTCTTCGATCCTGCTGGCGAAGCTTCTCGAAGAAGCCGGTCTCCCTGACGGTTACCTGCAGGTGGTCACCGGCGGCGGCGGAACCGTGGGCAATGCACTTGTCGATAACCCCCGTATCGCACACATTACTTTCACCGGTTCCCCTGAGGTGGGATGGGGAATTCGCGCACGTGCCCCGCGCAAGCGGGTGGGCCTGGAGCTCGGTAATAACGCACCCGTCGTGATCGAAGCTGATGGCGACTGGAAGACCGCCGCAGCCAAGATCAAGATTGCCGGCTTCTCGCACGCGGGTCAGTCCTGCATCTCCACCCAGCGAATCCTCGTGCACCGTTCGATCGCCGAGGCATTCGTCGAGGAACTCGTCGCCGGAGTGCGCACGCTTGTCGTCGGTGACCCGATGGACGACAGCACTGATGTCTCCGCGCTGATCTCAAGGTCCGAGCGCGATCGCGTAGCGGGCTGGATCGCCGAGGCCGTGGCCGACGGCGGATCGGTGGCCTGTGGCGGTGAGCTCGACGCGAACGGAGTGCTCATGCCCACCGTGATCGTGGGAGCAAAGCCGTCGATGAATGTGTGCGCCAAGGAGGTCTTCGGCCCGGTCGTGGCCGTGCAGGTCTACGACGATTTCGATGACGCCCTGCGCATCGCGAACGAGACCGACTTCGGTCTCCAGGCAGCGGTCTTCACCGCTGACATCACCAAGGGTCTCAAGGCCGCTCGCACCCTCGACTTCGGTGGCGTGCTCATCAACGAGGTGCCCACCTGGCGCTCTGACCAGATGCCGTATGGCGGCCTACGCGACTCGGGTAACACGAAGGAAGGCCCGGCGTGGTCAGTGCGCGAGATGACCGAAGAGAGACTGATCATCCTTCACGGCTAGTCACGCATTACAGGTCGTCGACGCCAATCAGCTGCTCGATCTTGGCTAGTAGCTGGGGAACTCGGTCGGCGGGGATCATGCCCTGGAGTGCCAAGGTGGCCAGGCCGTGCAAAGTCGCGACGAAGACATCCTCCGAGTCGTCGCGCACGGTCGCGTTCATGCCGCCCGTGCGGACGAGGTCATTGAGAAGCTCGCTGAGAACCGGTACCGAGCCATCGTCGGTTGTCGGCACGCCTGGCTGATCAAGGCAGTACGGGCTGAAGGCCACACGGAAGAGCTGCGGGTGCGAGAGCGCGAACGACACGTAGGCCTGACCCGCGGCTCGGAAGCGCAAACGCGCCGCCTCACGGGTGTCACCGGGGATGGCGGCAACGTCAGTACTCACGGCTTCGACGAGCATGTGCAGCCCGGTGGCGGCGACCTCACCTAGCAGGGCGTCCTTGTCGGCAAAGTGGTGATACGCCGCGCTCGGGCTCACGCCCACCTCGGCGGCGACCGCCCTTAGCGACAGATGCTCGGCGCCGACTTCTTCGACCCGGGCGACCGCAGCGGCGACCAGGGCTGACCTGAGGTCACCGTGGTGGTAACTGCGACCGACCTGCTCGGGGGTCACTGTCTCTGCGCTCATCGGGCAAGTGTGCCACGAAACTTGATGATGTTCAGATTGACGGACCTCTGGCTAGACTTGGGGCAGTGCCTGCTGGCAGGAAGACTGACGGCGCACGGTCCTGCGTGAGGCTCCGCAGGCTCATGGAAGGCCCGCGGATGACCGCCGATGCAGGACGCATGCACCAGTTCAACCCTGAGATGACCGATCTCATCCTGGAATTCGTGCGAGATCGACTTTCGCTC
>JBIJBU010000058.1:0-10472 GCA_044345075.1 Candidatus Nanopelagicales bacterium
ACATCAGTGCGGCAATACCCAACGCACCCGCCGAGGATGACCGCAGCACGGTCGCGCCAATAAGCACCGATCGGGCGCCTGCAGCAGTCAGTGCGGCGACCTCGTCAGGCGCAATTCCGCCCTCCGGACCCACGACGAGCACGATGTCGCCATCGGTCGGCACCGCGGCCGTCCCCAGCAACACCGAGGCCTCTTCGTGCAGGACGAAAGCTGCTGAGGCTGCCTCGACGATCGAGATGACGTCGGCGAGGGATGCAATCGAGCGGATCTCGGGGGCACGCGATCGACGAGACTGCTTTGTCGCTGCGCGGGCAGCCTGTACCCACTTGACGCGTGACTTCTCAGCGCGATCTCCCCGCCACTGCGTCACGCAGCGCGATGCGGACCACGGGACGATGAGGTCGACACCCGCCTGGGTGAGCAGATCGACTGCCAGTTCGCCGTGCTCGGATTTCGGCAGGGCCTGCACCACCACGAGGCGCGGGCTCGATTCCGGAATTCGCTCGACGGACTCCACAGCGATGACGCACGAATCCTTGCCCCGATATTCGCTGACGGTTCCGACCACGCGGGTGCCTTCGCCATCGACGACGTGAATGCGCTCGCCGAGCGCAATGCGCGAAACTGCGACCGCGTGACGGCCTTCCGGGCCGTCGAGCACATACGTGTCACCGACCTGCGCGAGCGAGGCCGGATCGACAAGGAAAACGGAGGCTGTCACCGGCTCTTGAACGAGCCCTTGAGCTTGGAGAACAGGCCGGCGCCTTCAGCCTCGCCGACTCCGACCTGCGTGGCCTGCTCATTGCGTAGCTCGGCAAGCTTGCGCAGCAACGTTGCCTGCTCATCATTGAGCTTGGCAGGCACTGTCACAGTCAGGTGAACATGCAGATCGCCGCGACCGCCGCCACGAAGTCGACCCGCGCCCTTGCCCTTCAGAACCAGCACTTCACCGGGTTGGGTACCTGCACGCACATCGAGAACCTGCGGCCCATCGAGGGTGTCGAGGGTGATGGAGGAGCCGAGTGCTGCGGAGGTCATCGGCAACGTGACCTCGCAGTGCAGTTCATCGCCGTGACGCTCGAAAGCAGCATGAGCCTTGACCTGGATCTCGACATAGAGATCACCAGCCGGACCGCCATTCGGCCCGACTTCGCCCTCTCCGGTGAGCTGGATGCGCGTACCGGTATCGACTCCCGGAGGAACCGCGATGGTGATCGTGCGTCGAGTGCGCACTCGGCCATCGCCAGCGCACTCGTGACACGGATGCGGGATCGTGGTGCCGAAACCCTGGCAGGTGGGGCATGGGCGAGAGGTCATGACCTGGCCCAGGAATGAGCGCTGCACCTGTTGGATCTCCCCGCGGCCCTTGCACATCACGCAGGTCTCGGGCTGGCTATTCGCAGCCGCGCCCGCACCGTGGCAAGAACCGCAGGTGGTCGCGGTATCAATGGTGATCTCACGCTCTTCGCCGAACACGGCGCCCGCGAGTTCGATCTGAATGCGAATCAGGGCATCTTGGCCACGCCGTGAGCGAGTGCGCGGCCCGCGCTGCTGACCGCCGCCGAAGAAGGCGTCCATGATGTCGCCGAAGTCGAAGCCCTGACTGAATCCGCCGAAGCCGCCTCCGCTCGCGCTGAGTGGATCGCCGCCCATGTCGTACATCTGGCGCTTCTCGGGATCACTGAGAACCTCGTAGGCCGCCGTGACGATCTTGAACTTCTCCTGCGCTGCAGGGTCAGGGTTGACGTCGGGATGCAGCTCGCGCGCAAGCTTGCGGTACGCCTTCTTGATCTCGTCGGCTCCCGCATCGCGGGAGACGCCAAGGAGTGCGTAGTAATCGGTTGCCACGTGTATCCCTACTGATCGCTCAGGATTCGACCTAGGTACTGCGCAACCGCGTGTACCGAGGCCATGTTGGAGGCGTAATCCATGTGGGTCGGGCCCACGACGCCGAGTGATGCGACGAGCTCATCGCCGCGGGCATAGCCGGTGCTGACCACCGACGTGGCTTCCATGCCCTGGATGCTGTTTTCCTGGCCGATGCGCACCATGATCGCGTCGCCCGCTGTGGCCTCGCCCAGGAGCTTGAGAAGCACGACCTGCTCTTCAAGGGCCTCGAGCACCGACTGCAGGTTCATCGGCAGTCCGTCACCGCGACGAGTCAGGTTGGCGGTGCCGCCGATCATCACTCGCTGATCAGACTTCTCGACCGCGAGCTCCATGACGATTGCGGCGACGGCCGTGACGAAAGCACGGTCATGGATGTCGAATGACTCGACGAATCCGACGAGCAGGTCAGGAACCTCGATGAAGCGTCGTCCACCGATGACGAGGGCGATCCGCGCGCGCACATCGGCCACGATGGTTTCGTCGATCGGCGCTGCCGTGTCGAGCATCCGCTGATCAACACGGCCGGTATCTGCAATGAGTACGACCAGAATGCGCGTGGTGCTTAGTGACACAACCTCGACATGGCGAACCGAGGAGCGCGACAGCGTGGGGTACTGCACGAGTGCCACCTCACGAGTGACCTGAGACAGCAGGCGCACGGTGCGTGCCATGACGTCGTCGAGATCAACGGCGTCCTCAAGGAAGCTCTGAATGGCCCGGCGCTCCGCTGAGGTCAGCGGCTTCACGGTCGAGAGCTGATCAACGAACATGCGATAGCCGAGATCAGTGGGTACTCGCCCGGCGGATGTGTGCGGCTGGGTGATGTAGCCCTCGTCCTCGAGAGCGGCCATGTCATTACGAATGGTGGCGGGTGAAACGCCCAGGTTGTGGCGCTCGACCAGGGCCTTAGAACCCACGGGCTCTTGGGTCGTGACGTAGTCGTCGACGATGGCACGCAGCACGGCGAGGCGACGATCCTCGAGCATGGGCACCTCCTCGCCTCAACCCGAGCATTGGCACTCGGAGTTCCTGAGTGCCAATCCTACGCCGAATGGAGGATTCGGCCGAGAACTCGCCTGACGAGATCGATCAGCCGAGGAGTTCGCGCACCACGCCGTCAGCAAGCAGGCGCCCGGCGTCGGTGAGCTGAACGCGGCCGCCCAGCAGCGCCTCGCCGTCGAGCAGGCCTCGTCCAACCAAAGCAGCGGCTGCTGTGCGTGACTCGAGGGGAATCGCCGAAACAGGCATGCCTTCAGCCAGACGCACTCCGAGCATCACGGCCTCGGTCTGCACCTGCTCGGAAGTCAGTACTTCACGATCTGCAGCAGGAGATCCGCCCTGCCCGAGTGCCTCGGCGTAGGTCGCCGGGTGCTTGTGATTCCACCAGCGCTCCCCCGCGATGTGACCGTGAGCCCCTGGACCGATGCCCCACCAATCGGTGCCCCGCCAATAGGCAAGGTTGTGCCGGCATTCACCGCCGGCCTTCGCCCAGTTGGAAACCTCGTACCAGTCAAAGCCTGCGTCGCGAAGGACGGAATCGACCAGCTCATACCGACCTGCGGCGATGTCGTCATCGGGTTCCGCAATTTCACCGCGTGCGACCTTGCGCGCAAGGGGCGTTCCCTGCTCGACAATCAGCGAGTACGCAGAGACGTGATCGACTCCGGCGTCGAGTACCTCGTCGAGAGAGCGTCGCAGATCGTCGTCGCTCTCGCCCGGCGTGCCGTAGATCAGATCGAGATTCACATGCTCGAAACCGACTGCGCGAGCCGCCTTCGCCATCGCCGAACTGCTGCCCGGCGTGTGCGTGCGCTCCAGCACCTTCAGCACATTCGACGAGGAGCTCTGCATGCCCAACGAAATTCGAGTAAATCCGCCCTCGCGCAGGGCTGCAAGCTTTGCGGCATCAACGGAATCAGGATTCGCCTCGGTCGTCACCTCAGCGTCGTCAGCTAGGCCGAACTCTTCACGAATGGAAGCGAGGATCTCGTTCAGCGCGTCAGCCTCGAGAAGGGTCGGCGTGCCGCCACCGAAGAACACGGTGTCGACCTCACGATCCCCCGCAACGCTTCGTGCGTAGCGGATCTCGTCGATCAAGGTGCGATGAAAGGTGTCACGAGTGACGGCACTACCGAGCTCAGTCGCGGTGTAGGTATTGAAGTCGCAGTATCCGCAGCGGCTGGCGCAGAACGGAACGTGGACGTAGATACCGAACGGCACGAACTACTTCTTGGCAGCAGGGGCATCGGAAGTCGACAGCGCCGCAATGAATGCCTCCTGAGGCACCTCGACGCGGCCGACCATCTTCATGCGCTTCTTGCCTTCCTTCTGCTTCTCCAGCAGCTTGCGCTTACGACTGATGTCGCCGCCGTAGCACTTGGCAAGGACGTCCTTGCGAATTGCGCGAATGGTCTCGCGAGTGATCACGCGGGAGCCGATAGCCGCCTGAATGGGCACCTCGAATTGCTGGCGAGGAATGAGTTCCTTGAGCTTGGCAGTCATCATCGTCCCGTAGGCCATGGCCTTGTCACGGTGAACGATCGCGCTGAACGCATCGACGGCATCACCATGGAGCAGGATGTCGACCTTCACGAGGTCGGACTCCTCCTCACCGGTCAATTCGTAGTCGAGTGAGGCATAGCCGCGGGTCTTGGACTTCAACTGATCGAAGAAGTCGAAGACGATCTCGGCCATCGGAACCGTGTAACGCAGCTCAACGCGATCCTCGGAGAGGTAATCCATGCCGAGCATGGTTCCGCGGCGCTGCTGGCACAGTTCCATGACAGTGCCGACGAACTCGGTCGGCAGGATGATCGTGGCCTTGACGACAGGCTCGAAGATGTGCGCGATTTTCTGATTCGGGAACTCACTCGGATTCGTCACGATCATCTCGTTGCCCGTTTCATCGACCAGGCGGTAGATGACGTTGGGTGCGGTCGAGATGAGATCGAGGTTTGCCTCGCGCTCGAGGCGCTCGCGCACGATCTCCATATGCAGCAGACCAAGGAAGCCGCAGCGGAAACCGAAGCCGAGTGCGAGTGAGGTCTCGGGCTCGTACACGAGTGCTGCATCGTTGAGCTTGAGCTTGTCGAGGGCATCACGCAGCTCGGGATAATCGGAACCATCGATCGGGTACAAGCCGGAGTAGACCATCGGCTTCGGATCGCGGTAACCGCCGAGTGACTCAGTAGCGCCCTTTTGCGCCGAGGTAATGGTGTCACCTACTCGCGACTGGCGAACATCCTTCACGCCGGTGATCAGGTAGCCGACCTCGCCGACGCCCAGACCCTTGCAGACGATTGGCTCGGGGCTGATGATGCCAACTTCGAGAAGCTCGTGGATCGCGCCTGTCGACATCATCTCGACCTTCTCGCGAGTGCCGATGCGTCCGTCAACAACACGCACGTAGGTGACGACACCGCGGTAGGTGTCATAGACCGAGTCAAAGATCATCGCGCGCGGCGGTGCATCGGCATTGCCGATCGGTGCAGGCACGGTTTCAACCACACGCTGAAGAACTTCCTTGACGCCAAGACCAGTCTTCGCGGAAGTGAGCAGCACATCAGATGGATCGCAGCCGATGATGCGTGCGAGCTCAGCGGCGTACTTCTCGGGCTGAGCTGCCGGCAGATCGATCTTGTTCAGCACTGGGACGATCATCAGATCGTTCTCGAGTGCGAGGTAGAGGTTCGCCAGAGTCTGTGCCTCAATGCCCTGCGCAGCATCGACCAGCAAGATCGCACCCTCGCAGGCCGCCAGCGAACGAGAGACCTCGTAGGTGAAGTCGACGTGGCCGGGGGTATCGATCATGTTGAGGACGTACTCGACTCCATCGGCGGCCACGAAGGGCAGGCGCACAGCCTGGCTCTTGATCGTGATGCCCCGCTCGCGCTCGATATCCATGCGGTCGAGGTACTGGGCCCGCATCTGGCGGGGGTCGACGACGCCCGTCTCCTGCAGCATCCGATCGGCCAGGGTGGACTTCCCGTGGTCGATATGGGCGATGATGCAGAAATTCCGGATCACCGACGGGTCGGTGGCACCAGGCTGCTGGACGGGCACGGATGTCCTCACGAATGGGGCCCCCGAGGGGGCCAAGGGGGCCAATTTGGGTCTGGGGCCAGCCTACGGCTAATCTAGGAGGCCGTAACACCTGGCAGTTCCCACCCAGGGCTCACCCGAGTCCGAAGACACAAAGGTTGCTCCGTGGCAAACATCAAGTCGCAGAAGAAGCGCATTCTCACCAACGAGAAGGCACGCCTTCGCAATAAGTCGGTCAAGAGCTCGCTCAAGACTGCCGTGCGCAAGTTCCACGAGGCCGCCGCAGCCGGCAGCAGCGATGCCAAGGCACTCGCAGCCGATGCCAACAAGGCACTCGACAAGGCCGTCAGCAAGGGCGTCATTCACGCCAACCAGGCAGCGAACCGCAAGTCTTCGATCTCGAAGCAGGCTTCGTCTCTCTAGCTCTTACTTCGAAAGGCCCCTCTTCGGAGGGGCCTTTCGCTTTGTCGGAGTACTAACCGGACTTTCGAGCCGAGGTGAGCATCACCAGACGCTCGAGCTCGAGCAGCTTCTGCTCGGGGTCAAGGCTGCTGCCTTGCTCAATGCCGCCCTTGGCTGCGCCATCGGCATCGGCCAGTGCAACCGCAGCCGCTGCAAGACGACGCTGATCACCGCTCCAGCCTGACCATTGCCTGCGCAAGGTCTTGACCTTCCACGGCGGTACGCCGGCCTCCTTGGCAATGTCGAATTCCGAGGCACCGGGCGGCATGCCCGCGACGCGCACCACCTGTCGAAGACCCATCGCCATCGCGGAGACCGTAGGCACGGCGATGGAATCGGAGTTCAGCATCGCTTGGCGCAGCATGCGCAGGGCATCGACTGATCGGCGATCCCAGACAGCATCGGCGATCGCGAAGCCACTGACCTCGGCTACGCCCTCGAAGTAGGCCGCCACATCGTCACGAGTGATCGGCTCGTTCACGACATCACTCGACAACTGCGAGGCCGCGGAGGCGAGCATGCGCATGTCATTGCCGAGCGCCTCATAGAGAGCGTCCATGCCATCGCGGGTAATCGTGCGCTTGTGCGAGGCGAACTCCCGCGAGAGGAACTCGAGGGTGTCCTTGCCCTTCTTCGGAGTCACGCAATCAACCTGCTCGGCGCCGGCCTTCTTGAGCGCATCGAGCAGGTTCTTGCCCTTGACCCCGCCGGGGTGGGTGACGATCAGCCACACGTGGTCGGGAAAGTCAGTGACGACCTCACGCAGGGCAGCATCGACCTCATCACTGCACGAGTCGATACCCGACACAATCACCACCGAGGTATCTCCGAACAGAGTCGGAGCGCAGGCCTCGCGGATGGCCAGACCGCCCGTCGCATCTCCGGCCGCGATGTCGAAGCGTTGTGCCTGCGGGTCGTCCTTCGCAGCCGCCTTCGCGACAACGCGCACCGTGCGCTCGATAAAGAGCGGCTCGTTGCCGATCGCGATGGTGACGCGAGCGGGCTGCGCGGATGCCTTGGCCATGAGGCTCACATCCTCCCATGGCCGCACCCTGGGATCACCCGTTCCGGGAGACCATCCCCAGGGTTAGTCCGCCGATCACGGCGAGGTCTCCCCCGGTATCGGTGCGGGCCACCAGGGCACCGGCCTGCTGCCACGCGGATACGGTTTCGGGAGCCGGATGGCCGTACATGTTCCCCTCGCCTGCGCTGATCAGGGCCACGCGCGCACCGCTCCAGGCCGGTAGCCGCGGATCTTGATAGCGCGAACCGTGATGAGGCACCTTCATGACGTCGACCTGCAACGCCGGCTCAGCGCTGATGATTGCTGCCTGTGCCTCAGGCTCAACATCGCCAGTCAACAGCATGCTCACGCCGTCAACAGAAACGAGGAGTACGACGCTCGCGTTGTTCGGAATCGAACCCGAATCGATCCTTCGACGCGGCCAGATCGCTCGCCAGCTGATCCCTCCTACGCTGTCGACATCATCGACGTGAGCAACCGTGGCCGTCATCCCGACGTCAGCAAGAGTGCTGTGCACAAATGCGGCTTGGGCGGGCGGATCAGGAATTGAGGTGATGAGCACCTGGCGCACCAGGCGCCCGCGCAGGACGCCCGGCAACCCGCTGACGTGATCAGCATGAAAGTGCGTGAGCAGAACCGTGTCGATCTCTGAAATGCCGAGATCGGTGAGACAGGAGTCGATGAGGGCAGCATCGGGCCCGACATCTACGACAACCACGTTGTCCTGAGAGTCGTGCACGACGATGGCATCTCCTTGACCGACATCACACATGACGAGTTTCCAATCCGCGGGCGGCCATCCGCGCTTGCTCGGCGGCGCAACGATGAGCACGGCAACCAGCACGCACGACATGGTGATGACGGACGCCTTCACGCCCGCAGGAACGCCTTGTGGCCGACGGCGTCGCAGGAAGCGACGGCACAGCCAGGCGACCGATACGACGGCTACGAGCAGCAGTACTCCCCCGATGCCTGAGGGCCAGCCCAGGTGAGAGATCGGCAGCTGACTCGTCGTTATCGCGACCTGCACAATCCACCACGCGAATGGCGCCGCGAGATGCGTCAGTAGTACAGCGACGGGCATCGAAACGCTTGCCACGACGGCAGCGAGCAGACCGAGAATCGTGACCGGCGCGACAGCCGGCATCGCGAGAAGGTTCGCGGGGATGGACATCACCCCCAGCCCCGCGCCCATCGCGATCAGTACGGGCAAGGTCGCCACCTGCGCAGATGCCGCGATCGCCACCGCTTCCCGAAGTGCCGGCGGCCAGCGCCTGCTCATCCGCGCAGACTCAAGGCGGCGCTGGATCCGCGGCGAGATGATGATCAGCCCGGCCGTGGCCGCTACCGACAGGGCAAAACCCCAGGAAACCGCGAGCCCTGGCTCGAGCCCGATCAGGATCAGTACCGAGGCGCAGAGCACCGCCGGCCCCGCGCGGCGACCACCGGTGAGCATCCCGAGGATCACGAGTGCGCACATCACCGCTGCCCGGATCACGCTCGGCTGCGGCCTGACCAAGATGACGAAGAACACCAGTGCTGCCATCGCGATGATCACCCGTGAACGTCGGCGCAGGCGCAGCCGAGACGTCACAAGAAGGACCGCAGCGATGACTATCGCGACGTTTCCGCCCGATACCGCGGTCAGATGCGCAAGCCCTGCGGTGCGCATGTGCTCCTCGAGTTCAGGAGGCTGAAGAGACACATCGCCGACAGACAGGCCGGTGACAAGCGAGGCAGTGTCAGGGCTGAGGCCTGACGTTGCCTCACGTAGCCCCTCCCGCATCGCATTTGCAGTGGAGTTGACGACGCCTGCCTGAGCAATGACTGTCAGCCTGCCCGATTGATTCGCGTACGCAGCCAGATCTCGATTCCATGGCGCCGGAGCGAGGCGCATGCGCACGAGAATGCGCGCACCGACAGGTGGAGCGGCCTGGCCCTCGCTCAGTCGAAGTTCCATGGGTGCGCTCAGTGCGATGCTCGTCGCGCGGCGGGTGAGCCCAGTGACTCGAATGGCAACAGATGTCGAGTTCTGTGACATCCACACGGGTGCCGCCGAGTTCGACCTATTCCTCGGATCCCCCGTGACTGTGGCGACTGCATCAACGCTCGCGCGCGTCGCGACCCACGTGTCGAGTGGTTCCCCCTGACGGGCGTGCACGTGCACGGCGCCGAGGAGGATGCCAAAAGCTGAGGCCAGCGCGACGACGCGCACGGCGGTGCGACGACTGATCGCGAATGAGACAGCGGCGCCAAGTAGTGCCGCCACGATCATCGGCGCCGTGAAGACGGGCCTGGTGGAGCACGTCAGTAACGCCAATGCGGCACCGGCCCACGCCGCACCTGCCGGCGCGAGGAGCCGCGCATCCATCAGGGAGTGACCAGCGGGCGGATTTGCTCCATCAGGGAGTCACCGACTCCGGATACCTCGTTCACGTCGTCGACACTGCGAAAGGGCCCATGGTCGACGCGGTGCTGCACGATTCGCTGGGCAAGCACTTGACCCACCCCTGGCAGTTGTTCAAGGTCGGCGGCCGTCGCTGAGCTCAAACTGATCTTCCCCGAATCGGCGGATGTCGACGGTTGTCCGAGCATGATCTGCTCACCGTCGACGAGCACTCGGGCCAGGTTCACGCTCTCGAGGAACCGCGGTGCTCTGGCACCCCCGGCCTTCTCGATCGCATCCGCGACGCGTGAACCTGATTCCAGACGGACGAGTCCTGGTTTCTTCACGGCGCCGCCGACGTGCACGACTACTTCTCCGGCCACCACGGAAGACTCGCCGTTCGGCAAGGCAGATACGCCCGGGATTGCCGTCACTTCGCGTGGCTGCCCCTGCCACCACAACCAGCCGCCACCAAGTGCGATGGCGCCGAGTAACAGCACGAATGCCCGCCACGAACGCTTACTCCAATGACTTGCGCTCATTGGAGCGATCGGTTCCACAGGTACCTGAGCCTGCGGCGGGACGACCGGAGTTGGAGTCCAGCCTGCCGCAAGACGTCGGAGACGTTCGTCGACATCAGCACGCACCGACTGAGCTGGCTGGCGTCCG
>JBIJBU010000207.1:0-2887 GCA_044345075.1 Candidatus Nanopelagicales bacterium
GGCCACGTAGGGATCGTCAGCGATAACCGCAGCAACTTCCTGGCCCTGGAAACGCACCTTGTCGGTGGCCAGCACTGCCTGGGTGTCGTACGACAGGGTCGGCATCCACGCAAGGTTGCGTGCAGCCATCATCTCGCCGGTCAGCACCAGGCGAACGCCCGGAACCTCCCACGCAGCAGAGGTGTCGATCGACTTGATGCGTGCGTGTGCAACGGTGCTGCGCAGGATCTCCATGTGCAGCATGCCGGGCAGTACGACATCGTCGACGTACTTGCCCTTACCGCGAATAAAGCGGTTGTCCTCGACGCGGCGGCGGCTTGCGCCCATTCCACCGATCTTGATTTCGTCCAGTGACATCAGGCCTCCTGCGGCTGGTCGTTGCGCATCTTCTCGGCCGCCCAGAGGACGGACTTGACGATGTTCTGGTAGCCGGTGCACCGGCAGAGGTTTCCGGACAGTGCCCAGCGGACGTCGTCCTCAGTGGGGTTGGGGTTGCGCTCGAGAAGTGCCTTCGAGGCGAGCATCATGCCCGGAGTGCAGAAACCGCACTGCAGACCGTGCTCCTCCTTGAAGCCCTCCTGCACGGGGTGCAGGCCACTTGCAGTGCCCATGCCCTCGACAGTCTCGACCTTGTGGCCGTCAGCCTGAACCGCGAACATCGTGCAGCTCTTCAGCGGGCTACCGTCGAACAGGACGGTGCAGGCACCGCAGTTCGAGGTGTCGCAGCCGGAGTGCGTGCCGGTCAGTGCAAGACCCTGGCGCAGCAGGTGGACCAGCAGAAGGCGCGGCTCGACGTCGACGGTGCGCTTCTCGCCGTTGACCTCGATGGTGACCCGGCGAACCGGAGTATCGGCACCGGGGTTGGGGGCTACTTCGTCATACAGGCTCGACATGGTCAGGCTGCCTTCTGCTCGGAGTGTGCAATGTTGGTCAGGATGCGCGTCACGAAGGTCTTGACGATGTGACGCTTGTAATCGGATGAACCTCGGTGATCGGTGCGGGGATCAGCGGCCGCGGCAACAGCGTCAGCTGCTGCCTCGATGTTCTCGGGGGTGAGGGTCTTGCCCACGAGCACCGAGATGGCGTCGTTGGCATCGATCGTGCGACCACCCACACCGGCGAGTGCGCAACCTGCACGACCAACCGTTGCGCCATTCATGTCGAGTGCGACAGCAACAGATGCGGTGGCGAAGTCACCGACACGACGCTCGAGCTTGAGGTAGCTGCCGCGCGGAGTGCCCTTGGCGGGAGGAATGACTGCCTCGATCGCGATCTCGTTGTACGCCAGTGCATTCGTGAAGGGGCCAACGACGAAGTTGCGGAGATCGATCTCTCGCTTGCCCTTGGGGCCCTGGACGACGATGCGGCCGCCGAGGGCGATCATCGTGGCTGACCAGTCACCCTGCGGGTCGGCGTGGCACAGCGAACCCACGAACGTGCCGCGCGTACGAATGATCGGGTCGGCAACGAGTGACGCTGCTGCAGCCAGGGTCGGGTGCGTGGCCGCGAGAGTGGTGGACCGCTCGAGATCCTCGTGACGAACCAGCGCACCGATGCGCAAGGTGCCGTCGGGATCAATGGTCATGTAGTCCAGACCGGGGATGTTGTTGATATCAATCAACATCTCGGGGGAGGCGAAGCGCAGCTTGACCATGGGGATCAGGCTCTGGCCACCGGCGAGGATCTTGGCTTCTCCTCCACCAGCGTCGAGCAGAGCAATGGCCTCGTTGAGGGTCTTCGGTGCCTCGTAGGCAAACTTGGGTGGGTACATGGTGTCCTCTCGGATCTACGCGCGCGTGTCGCGAACGGCGACGGGCAGGGAATCGGCATCGGGGTCAGGGCGGGGCTCCTGGTGCGGGGGCCACGGGCCCTGCACCGGCTGGCTGGAGACCTTGAGGAACTCAGTGAACTGAGGCCATGCCCACACGGTCGGGCTCTTACCCGTCTTGGGCGAGTTTTCGATGAGTGCGAACAGCCGAGGGCTGCCGGTCTCATGACCCGTTGATTCGATCGCCATGACAAGAACCTTTCGTGTGCGCAACGCTTTTTGGGCGTTGCTCCCCGATGAATTCACACATCCAAGGCTGAGTATGAGAGTCCCGCAACTGGAAAGGTGAGCAAACCCACAAATTCGCGGATTATTGGCGATATCACCAGCGTGGCTGTCACGCATTTTGAACGGGCAAGAACGACGGGTTAGCCCAGTCGAAGTGCGTGGATCATCTGCGCCGCAATCGATACGGCGATCTCGGCCGGCCCCTGTGACCCGATTTCCAGGCCTGCTGGCCCATGAACACGGGTCACATCGGTGATGTCACGCATGGCGAGCCAGTCGGCCCGGGATACCTGCATGGAGGGTGAGCCCAGGGCACCGATGTAGCCGGCATCGCTCTCCAGGGCATACATGAGGCAGGTACTCGACATCTCGATGTCATGGCCCATGACGACGATGCCGTCGATCGGAGAGGAACTGGCGGCCAGACCAGCGACCATACCCGGCCGGGGCTCGACAACGACCTTCCAGCCCAGCAATTTCCCTTGCGCTGCAAGGGCTTCGGCGACTGGCCCTTGGCCCGCCACCACCAGGCGGGTGATCGGTGCGAGCACGACAGTGACCTCGTTATCGGCCACGAAAACCGCCGGACGATCGGTAGGCCCAGGTGCCGCGGTCTCCTGGTCGACACTCGACACGAGGCTGACCGAGGTCACGACATCATCGTCAAGAGCGGCTGTGAAGGTTACGGCCTCGCGTGCGAGCAGCCGGGGCCAGATCTCCGCAGGGAACTGCTCGGCCGGCACGATCAGGAATTCGACCTCGGTGCCCGTCTCCAGCCCGCAGATCGAGCTCTCAATCACATTGACCGTATGGCGCAGCCGGCGGCCGTTG
>JBIJBU010000208.1:0-2883 GCA_044345075.1 Candidatus Nanopelagicales bacterium
GAGTGACTTCTTCTGCGAACGATTGCCTGAATCCCATTCTCGTTGGCGGCACCGGTCGTAGCGGATCCACCATCTTGGGCCGCCTTCTAGGGCAGCATCCCGATCTCCTCCTGACCAACCCCGAGGAAGTCCGGTTCATCGCGAACGACCACGGCATGGCTGAGGCACTTGCCATGAAGCTCGGCCCATGGCCGCGCCGCATGCGTGCGAAGCGTGAGGCGAAACTGGCCGTGCAGCGCACTAAGGGCCTGTGGTACTTCCGCAATAAGAAGACCGGTCTGCATACCTCCATGACTTTGGAGGAGATTGACGAGATCGCCGCGCCCTACTTCGCCGGATTCGGATCAACGCCGGTCGAGGCAACCCGCGCATTCGTCTATGCAGTCATGGCCAAGGTGACCGATGGCCTCGATGGCCGTCGCTGGGTTGATGGCACCCCCGCAAACGCGCGAATCACTGACTTCATCGAACCGATCTACCCTGACTGCCAGGTTGTTGCCATGATCCGAGACGGCCGCGATGTGGCAGCGTCGTTCGTTGCGCAGAAGTTCGGGCCGAATGAGATCTTTGCCTCCCTTCGCCAGTGGGAGACCCGTACGCTGCGCATGCGTCAAGCTGAACTGGCCTGCGCACCCGGCCGAATCCTGACCATTGACATGCTCAACCTCGTTGATGTTGATCGCGACGGCACCCTCCAGCGCATCTGCGACTTCCTGAACCTGCCGATTACCCCTGAATTCCACGCTTGGTTCAACGAGAACGTTCGGCTCGAAGATGCCAACGTCGGCCGCTGGCGCACTCAGTTTGATGCCGAGACTGTCAAGAAGATCGACGCTACTTACGCTGAGATGGTGGAGCGAGTGGCCGCAGCGGGCGCGCAGGTTCCCCTGCCCTCGTAACTCACGACGTAAATGGAAAGGCCCCGCTTAAGCGGGGCCTTTCGTATGACTCTGAGTGCAGTCCGGGACACCAATGACTACGACCAGCCCATCATCTTCACGATTTTCTTGTTCTTGTTCTCCTCGTCCATGTCCCGGTACATGTTCATGAAGTCAGCCGCCATCGGCTTGTATCCGTCGTCGTCGTCGTCGTCGTCATCGTCGATACTCTCGTGAACCGGTGCCTGTGCCTTCGGCTTCTCCTGGATCAACTCGACCGAGCCAGAGCCGTCTTCGTCCGTCTGCGGATCAAGGGCCTGAATGTCGTCAAACATGTTCCCGGAGGACTCGAACGGCGTAGCGCGCGACTTCTTGGCGGCCTTGCGAGCTTCTTTTCTTTCTGCACGAGCAAATTGCGCATCGTCTTTGGCTTCTTCCTTGGCCAATTGAAGTTCTGCCGGTTTCATTGGGCGAGCCGAATCCGGACCGAATCCATCGCCCTGTGGATAGACATTGCCGTACCTGTCGTCGGAACGCACGCCGTCTGGCATCGGGAGGCTGCGATCAATCAAAGGTCTGATGTCTGTTGCATTCGCCCAGGCAGATCTGGAGCCAACCGCCTGGTGCCCGTACTGCTCCCACTGTCGATTTTGGAACTGATTCTTCGTGAACGCCTCGATCTTGCTGTTCCAGCCTGTCGCATCGCTCTTTGCGGACGCCTTGGCTTCCTTCTTGAGAATTCGTTGACCGTGCGTGGTGTTCAGGGCAGCCCAATGCTTGGCGGTCAGTGAGGTGTCGGTGTTTCCGCTTGGGTCATTGATTTTCCGTGCGGCCTCTCGAGCGAGTTTTCGTTCTTTGCCCCACTTGAACCAATTCGCGGGATTGAAGTAGCTCGCGAAGGAGTCCTTGCGAATGGGAGACGGGAGCGGAGCTCGCGGAACGTAGGGATGGCCCTCCTTTATCCTCCGAGGACCACGGGAAGGGGGAGAGATCGCGGGAGCCTCCTCCTCCTCAATGAGCGGACGCGAGCCTTGCGACTGATCCACCCGAGGGTGCTCTATCAGTGAGTTCTTCGGCCCTCCGAAGTGCAGGAGTTGTTCAGGCTCGAAGTCAGTCATGACTCACATCACTCCTTCCTGACTGCCCTAATTCTTGCTCGCCTCGAGCAGCAGCGTCGCAACGTCGACAACCTCAACGCCCTGGGCGACACCCTCGGACTGACGGGCAGTCACGGCGTCGTTGAGCATGACCGAGCAGAAGGGGCAGCCCACCGCGATCTTCGATGCACCGGTGGCGATGGCCTCGTCGCCTCGGTTCTTGTTGATCTGGGTGCCGATCTTCTCTTCCATCCACATGCGAGCGCCGCCGGCGCCGCAGCAGAAGGACTTGTCGCCGTGGCGAGGCATCTCGACCTTGGTCGCGCCGGTCGATTCGATGAGATCGCGCGGGGGAACGTAGACGTTGTTGTGACGTCCGAGGTAGCACGGGTCGTGATACGTGACCGTGGTGCCGACCTCGGAGACCGGGGTGAGTCGGCCTTCCTTGACGAGCTGGTTCAGTAACTCGGTGTGATGCACGACCTCGTAGTTGCCACCGAGCTGCGGGTACTCGCGCTTGAGGGTGTTGAGGCAATGCGGGCAGGTCACGACGATCTTGGTCGCCTTGATCTCGTTGAGCACCTCGACGTTTTGCATGGCCTGCATCTGAAAGAGGAACTCGTTGCCGGCGCGACGTGCGGGATCGCCGGTGCAGGTTTCGCCCTCGCCAAGAACCATGAAGTTAACGCCAGCGATATTCAGTAGCTCAGCAACGTTCTTCGTGGTGCGCTTCGCGCGATCCTCGAATGCTCCGGCGCAGCCGACCCAGAACAAGTAGTCGACATCGGCGGGGATGGCATCCTCGCCCTCCATGCCGAACACCTTCACATCAAAGTCAACCTCGGCGATCCAGGCATTGCGATCGCTCGCGTTCATGCCCCACGGGTTGCCCTTGTTCTCGATGTTCT
>JBIJBU010000209.1:0-2860 GCA_044345075.1 Candidatus Nanopelagicales bacterium
CTCGGTGCTCGGAGCCTGGCTCAAGGACACGGGAGCGCCAGTCGAGTTGACGAACCCCAATGGCGGCGCCATGGCGCTCGGTCATCCGCTCGGCGGATCCGGCGCACGCGTCATGACGACCCTCGTGCATCACATGAAGCGCACGGGCACTCGCTATGGGCTGCAGGCCATCTGTGAGGGCGGCGGAATGGCCAATGCGACGATCCTCGAGCTGCTGAACTAGCCAGCAACGCACCGGCTCAGACATAGGGAAAATGAAAGGGAGCCGACATGGCAGGGAGCACGTTGCGCATCGATGCGAATATCGGCACGGGGTCCTACGGCGGCCTCGCGGATATTCGGGCAGCTGCTTGCGCTGCAGAGGCTGCCGGCTTCGACGCACTGTGGTCATCAGAGGCGCAGCACGATCCGATCCTGCCGCTGCTCGTGGCAGCTGAGGTCACCACACGCCTGGAGGTTGGAACGTCTATCGCGGTGGCATTCGCTCGGTCTCCAATGACGCTTGCACAGACGGCTTACGACATGCAGCTCCTCACTGAGGGTCGATTCACCCTCGGACTCGGCAGTCAGGTGAAGCCGCACATCACTCGCCGATTCTCCATGCCCTGGAGCCCTCCAGCTGCGCGGATGCGGGAGTACGTGCAGGCCCTAAAGGCGATCTGGGCGGCGTGGCAGGACCAGACACCGCTGAAGTTCGTCGGCGAGCACTACCAGCACACGCTCATGACTCCTTTCTTCTCCCCCGACCCACATGAATTCGGCTCACCGCCTGTGTACATCGCTGCAGTCGGCCCCGACATGACACGGGTGGCCGGCGAAGTGGCAGAGGGCGTAATACTTCACGGCTTCACCACGCGGCGCTACATCGAAGAGGTGTCCGTCCCCGCCATCGCCGAGGGAGAGCATCAGGCAGGTCGAGCGGCTCAATCTTGCGCGGTCAGCCTCATGGGATTCGTGGTCAGCGGTGACACTGACGAAGAGATGGAACACGCTGCCACCGCAGTGCGTCAGCAGATCGCCTTCTACGGCAGCACTCCTGCTTATCGTCCGGTGCTGGAGTTGCACGGCTGGGGAGACCTCGCCGACTCCCTTTCCGAGCTCGCCCGCCGGGGCGGCGATGCGTGGGCCACCATGGGTCAGCTCGTGACCGATGAGGTGCTCGAGGAGTTCGCGGTCATCTCCCCTCGAGACAATCTCGCGCAATCCATCAAGCAGCGTTTCGACGGCCTGCTGGACCGATTCTCCTTCTACGTGCCCTACGAGGTTCCGGCCGGTTACTGGGACAGCACAGTTCGCGAACTGCGCGCCTAGGTCGATCAGAGAATCTCGTGCACCGTGTACCTCGGGCCCGCCTTGACGCGGTCGCCGAAACCGACACACACGATGGTGTTGAGCCATGCATACTTCTTCGAGCCCGTCTCGAAGAACGGGATCGTGCGGAAGTAGTACTCGGACGGATCGACGCGCTCACCTGCAGCGACGCGCGCCAGCACCTCCGGGGGTCCGGTTCGAATTCCGCGATACGTCATCATCAGATGCGCGCCATCATCGGTCTCCAGGACCAGCCTCACGTCAAGGACGAGGGCGCCGTCGGCCCGAGTCAGCGCCCAGTCATGACCACCCGTCGGAAGAATGACCCCGTTGAGTCGCTCGCCGGTGAATGTGCCGCCGAGTACCGGAACGATCTTGCGCGTGCCGTAGGGAGTCTCTTCCATCATCTGCGGGCTGCCCAGAACTGCGTCCAGTACGAACAGTGGTCTCGTGGCGATCATCGTGGTCGTCATGATTTATCTCCCTCGTCGGCAGCGGGCGGTGCCCAAGCGGGCGAACGCTTCGATAGGAAGGCCGCCATGCCTTCTTGGCCTTCATCGGATGCAAAGACTCGGGCGGAGAGCTCACCTGTCCAGTCGAAACCCTCGTCACGGCCCATCGCCGGGACCCTGCGCAGGAGCTCCTTGGTATGGCTGATGGCCAAGGGGCCCGCGAGCGCGACCATTGAGCACAGTCGCGCGACTTCGGGATCTAGCTCCGCCGCCGGCACTACGGAGGTAACAAGACCGGCTCGGAGCACTCGGGCAGCATCGACACGCTCACCCGTCAGCAGCAATTCCTGTGCATCACGTCGGTGCATCACTGCAAGACACGGAACCGAGATGACTGCGGGTGCCAGGCCAAGGCGCACCTCACTGAAGGCGAAACGGGCATCATCGACCGCGACCGCCAGATCGCAGGACGCCACGATCCCATTACCTCCGGCTGCTACGTGGCCCTGTATTCGTGCAATCGTGACCTTCGGGCTATCCAGCAGTGCCTTGAGAAGGCGCACGAGTTCGGTCGGCCCGGATCCTACGAAACTGTCCTGCCCCGTGGAACCCGTGGCAGCTGCCAGGTCAGCGCCCGAGCAGAAGGTGTTGCCGGTACCCGTGATAACGATGACGCGCACGTGCGGATCCAGCCCGGCTTGTTCGATGAATGCGCGGGCAGCGGCCATCGCATCAGGACTGAGCCTGTTGCGCAGATCTGGCCGGTCCAGGGTCAGCGTGGCGACAGTGCCTTGGACGGAATATCGGACCGACGGCGGACTATCGTGCGAAGTCTCATTCATCTGCAACTCCTCTGCTTCCTCGACCGGTTACGGACGAGACTAGATCCCTGAGCACGACAACGACGGAAAAGGAGAGAGACATGGTCCGCACCTTCACCAACGCCGAGGAAATCGAAGCCGCAATCGGAACTCCGATCGGGGTGAGTGACTGGCTCACCATCGACCAGGACAGAGTCAATCAGTTTGCTGACGCAACCGGCGATCATCAGTGGATTCACCTCGATGCCGAGCGAGCGGCGAACGGACCCTTCGGTG
>JBIJBU010000211.1:0-2851 GCA_044345075.1 Candidatus Nanopelagicales bacterium
ACCCGACTGGGTACGCGGGATGGCCGATGGCGATGACGTCGGCTACTTCGGCCCTGGCTCAGCCGCTTGGGCGGTCCACGGTTCATTGCCGACGATCGTCGGCGGAATTCGCGCGCTCCTGATGCAGGCATTGCACCCCGGTGCCCTTGCTGGTGTCATGCAGCACTCACGTTACGAAGCTGATGCGCTCGGTCGGCTTGCAGGCACGACCCAGTGGCTCACTGTTGTCACGTTCGGCGATACGACTGCTGCCGATCGCGAGTGCGCTCGCGTGCGTGGCATGCACCGCAAGGTGTCTGGTACGTATGACGCGGACGGCGCAGAGCGCGTTTACTCCGCGATGGATCCTGATCTGCTGCGGTGGGTACACGTGGCTTTCACTGACTCCTTCCTCGCCACGCACCGCGTCTGGGGCGGTTCAATTCCCGGTGGCGAGGACGCTTACGTACGCGAGTGGGCAAAGGCCGGTGAACTCGTCGGAGTCGTGAATCCGCCGCGGTCGGTCGCTGAACTCGAGCGGCAACTGCGTGACTTCCTCCCCGATCTGCGCGGTGGTGAGGCAGCTGATCGAACCGTCGACTTCATCCGTAACGTGCCGATGCCTGTGCCGGCTCGCCCGCCGTACGCACTTCTTTTCGCCGGTGCGGTCGCCACGATGCCCGCCGAGCACCGCGCATTGCTGAAACTGCCGAACGTTCCTTTGACCGTGGCCAAACCCGCCGTGGGGGCGATGCTCGGCACCCTGGGCCTCGTACTGGGCCCGCATTCCCCTAGTCAGCAGGCTGCTTTCACTCGAATAAACCGACTCGCCGAGGTTTCCCCGATTTGACCCAGCCCCCGTAGGTCGGGTGATGATGGAACGCATGTGGCTGGTGAGGCGTTCTGTAGGTACGGCACTGACCACCTCTGTGGTGGCAGTAGCCGCTGCCGGCGTCCTCTTCTCCGGTCTGGCCGTGCCCGCTGGTGCGGCGGCACCGGCGGCTGATCCGACCGACACAGCCACCCCCACCGCAACGGCGACCCCCTCCGCGTCGGCTTCTGCCTCGGCTAGTGCGTCCGCGTCCGCGTCTAACTCAGCCACCGCCAGCCCGAGTGCTTCAGCAAGTGCGTCTGCTTCGGCCTCCGCTTCGGCGTCCGCCTCGGCGTCCGCCTCGGCAACGTCCTCAAGCACACCCGCTGCACCTGCCGCACCTAATCCGACTGTGGTACCTGTGACGCCCTCGCAAGCTCCGGCCGCGCCGGCCCCCACCACGACTCCGGTTTCTCTGCCGAAGGACATCGGCAGTTGGTGCCGGGCCCTCATCCCGCCTCGGGCGACCACGACGGAAAAGAAGGCTGCGTGGGATCTCATGGCCGGTAAGGCTCGGGTATCCGAAGGCGGTACCTACCTACTGAGTGAGCACCCAGACTGGAAGCCTCAATCGCAGACCGACACCTCGGGTGATCGTCACGCGAACTCGCTGAACTGGGCGCTCCCATTGCTCTACCGCGGAGTGCAGGTGCAGAGCCAGCCGATGATCGATCGCTTCCGCACTCTTCTCACGTATTGGATCAAGGATCATCAGGGCAAGCGCTCTACGTGGGTTGATGCCTCCATTTATGGCGGCCTGCGCACTCAAACGCTTCTTTGCGCGGCGCAGACACTCGGCGACCCCCTCATCGGCCAGGCGGCGATGCGAGATGCGCGCACCATGGTCGCGCGTAACTGGGGTGTGGTGCCTGTCGCCCGCGGTGCCAACAACACTGATCTCATTCGGCAGACGGGTGCCTTGGCTGCCTTCTGCTGGGCAGGCGACATCCCGATGCGTGAACGGGCATGGGGAAGCATGCTGAGCGTGGCACGCGGACTCGTGCATGAAGATGGCAGTGACGTCGAAGGCTCTCCTGGTTATGCGATGTACACCGAGCATCTGATGAACGTTGCAGCCAACACCGCGCGCGCATGCGGCATCGATGCCATGGAGATTGATGGAATTCGCGGCAGGATGTACGACTTCGTGGCTCAGGCAGTAGCTCCCGACTTCTACATCTCTTCAATCGGCGACACCATCGATACTCCGCTGCGCAAGACATTCGGACTGGGCGATGCTCGGGCTGAGTGGGTTCGCAGTCAGGGCAAGGCCGGTACTCCACCCGCTCCGATCTACACGACCTACATGGGCGGCTATGCCTTCGGGCGCGCCGGCTGGCAGCCGCAGCCGGGGATGCCTGACACGTATTACTCACTTCGGTACTCCGGTTCGCGGCCGACTACCCCGCATGCGCACGATGACGGCACCAGCGTCGCATTGTTCTCCAAGGGCACCTGGTGGTTCGATGATCCAGGCCCCTACCGATACGAGAACTCCAGTCCGCTGCGCGCGTACGTGAAATCACGTGCCGCCCATGGCGCGATCATGGTGGGCAAAGTCACGCGTACCAAGTCTCGTGGGGTCTCCCTAGTAGCCAGTCGCAGTGACTGGAACACCGGTGGGAATGACACGACGTGCGTGCGCGACAACACGTGGTCCGAAGTCGTGGTCACGCGTTGCACGCAGTACATCCGCTCTGTTGATGCGTTCGTAGTGACCGATCACGTGAAGGCCGGCCCCGGTCGCAAGGGTCGCAATGTCAGCCAGCGCTGGATGGTCGCTCCGAAGCTGAGTGCCACGAACGTGAATGGCGTCATCACTCTTGCGTCGAAGGACAAGCGCATGGACGTCACGAAATCCGGCGTTGGTGGTTGGAATGTGCGCGTCGCGGGCAAAGGCTCATCCGCGGGATGGTTCACAGGTGTCTGGGGAGAAAAGGTCCCAGGAGCCGTACTCTCTCGCACCATCAAACTGCCAAAGTCAGGTCTTGACGAGACTCT
>JBIJBU010000212.1:0-2838 GCA_044345075.1 Candidatus Nanopelagicales bacterium
CCAGCTTTCGGTGCCCCACAAGAACGGGCCTTCCTGCTTGGTGATCTCGATGGTCAGGGATGACGTTTCGATGGTCTTGTCGTTGGTCGGGAACTCGTAGGTGCCCGTCCAGGTGCCTTTGAGATTCGGTATCGAGGAGTCAGAACTGCCGCAGGCGGCGAATACGAGGGGGGCAGCACACAGGGCAGCCGCGGCGATGATGCGTCGGGTCTTGTGGCGGGTGAGTTTCATGGAAGGAGTATCGCGTACAGACCGCTAAGGTCTTGCTCCATGGCTGTCCTCATTACTGGGTCCGTGGCGACCGATCACCTGATGACCTTTCCGGGCAAGTTCGCCGACTCGATAGTCGCTGACAAGCTCGACAAGATCTCTCTTTCGTTCCTTGTCGAGGAACTCGATGTGCGCCGCGGAGGCGTGGCTCCGAACATCGCGTTCGGCATGGGCTGCCTAGGTCTCAAGCCCGTGCTGGTGGGTGCGGTCGGCCCTGACTTTGCCGACTATGAGTCCTGGCTCAATCGCCATGGTGTCGACACGCGAGGCGTCCATGTCTCGAGCTCGCATCACACTGCGCGCTTCATCTGTACGACCGATCAGGAGCAGAACCAGATCGCCTCGTTCTATCCCGGCGCGATGAGCGAGGCCCGCAATATCGAGCTGAAGCCGATTGTCGATGTTGTCGGTTCCGCCGACCTTGTGTTGATCGGCGCGAACGATCCGGGTGCGATGGCGCGTCACACCGATGAGTGCCGCTTCCGTGGTTATGCCTTCGCGGCTGACCCTTCGCAGCAGCTCGCCTACATGGAGGGCGACGACATCAAGCCGCTCATTGAGGGCGCAACCTACCTGTTCACGAATGAGTACGAAGCCGCGCTCATTCACCAGAAGACCGGTTGGTCGGCAGCCGATATCGCGGCAATTGTCGAGACCCGCGTGACGACTCTCGGAGCCGACGGCGCTCGCATCGAGCGACGCGGTGAGGCGCCCGTGGTGGTCGCGGTTCCTGAAGAAGAACGCAAGGCTGATCCCACCGGTGTCGGTGATGCCTTCCGCGCTGGTTTCTTGTCAGCGAAGTCGTGGGGTCTCTCCGATGAGCGTGCGGCTCAGACAGGTGCCCTGCTTGCTACGTACGTCATCGAGACAGTCGGCACTCAGGAATATGAGTTAGCGCAGAAGCATTTCCTTGAGCGCATGGCCAAGACTTACGGCGATACGGCTGCGGCCGAGGTTGCGGCGCACGTCACCTGCCCGCGCCCATAGCGTTCCCTCGAGATGTCACCTCGCGAGCCCGAGCCGTCGGCCTGGGACTTGCCTGATCCGCGCGACGCGGAGCCCTTTGAGGATGTTGTCGGCGTGGGTGCTGATCTTCAGCCCGGAACGGTGCTGCAGGCATATCGGCGAGGGCTCTTCCCGATGCATCTGGAAGAAAATCTGCTGGGCTGGTGGAGTCCGGATCCGCGCGGGATTCTTCCGCTGCAGTCACTTCGCGTGTCGAATTCACTTCGAAAGTCAATGCGTCAGTTCGAGATCACGATAGATCGCGACTTCGCCGGTGTGATTCGCGCTTGCGCGCAGACTCCGCGCGAGCACGGCTGGATCACCGATGAATTCATCGATACTTACTGCGCATTGCACGAACTCGGCTGGACCCATTCGGTCGAGGCGTGGAACAGCGACGGCGAACTTGTCGGCGGGCTTTACGGAATTGAAGTGGGCGGCCTCTTCGCCGGTGAATCGATGTTCCATCTTGAGCGAGATGCGTCGAAGGCCGCGCTTGTTGGTCTGGTGGATGCCTTGTCTGCGGGCGGTTCGCGATTACTCGACGTGCAGTGGGCGACAGATCATTTGGTCTCGATGGGTGCGATCGAAATTCGACGCGATGCCTATCTCGACCTGCTGAGCGAGGCGCTCCAATTCCCTGCAGTTCTCAGTGCACGTTGATGCGCACGGCGTAGGCCGTACCTGCATCCTGCAGTGCGGAGGAGAGGTACTCGTTGCCGGTCATCCGACACCAGGCGGGAATGTCGAATTCGGCAGCAGGATCGTCAGCCAGCACTACGAGCACCGCATCGACGCTCGATGAACGCGCTGCGCGTGCGAGGGCGATCACCGGCGCTGGGCAGAGATTGCCGCGCTCGTCGATCCAGTGATCGCGCACTGGCCACTCGTTAGATGCCGGCATCTGCTCGCACCGAATTGATGACGTCGGGAATCTCGCGAATGAAGTGATCGACGGTCTCATCGGTGCAGCCGAATGGAAGTGAGACGCGCACGTTTCCGCCGGTCAGCGCCCCCATGGCGGCTAGCACGTGGCTGGGTCGTTCTGTATCGGAGACGCAGGCAGAGCCGCTTGCCACGGCGATACCGCGTCGATCGAGTTCAGTGACGACGGCCTCGCCGCTGCAGTACAGGGCCGAGAAGGTGACGACATGGGGGAGGCGGTCCTCGGGATCGCCGACGATGTCCACATCGGGAATGCCGTCAGCGATCGCGGTGCGTATCCGCGCAATGAGTCCGTGCGCTCGACGGGCCTCGGCCTCCCATGCGGGTTCAATCGTCTCGGCGGCGATCCCGGCAGATGCGGCAGAGGGGATGTCCGGAAATCCGCCGAGCCAACCCCGCTCGCTGCCGGGAGGGCTGACCCAGCTGGTGCCTTGCCTTATGACCAGGGCTCCCACGCCGGCCGGGCCGCCCCAGTCGCGTGCAGAGACCGCTAGGGCGGTCCAGCCCGCGGGCAACGCGATGCGCGCGGGGCATGCAGTCGCGTCGACGAGCAGGGGAATGCCATGGGGATCGAGCAAGGTGGCGAGGTGGTCGACGGGCTGTCGGGTGCCGACCTCG
>JBIJBU010000059.1:0-10278 GCA_044345075.1 Candidatus Nanopelagicales bacterium
GCGCTGGTGCGCTCGAAGTTCCTCGGCCTCGGCTTCCCAAGGCCAAAGGATCTCGGCCCCCTGCTCATCGCCTGGCTCATCTCGCTCGCGGTTCTCGTCTTCGAGAATGATCTGGGTACCTCAATGCTGTTCTTCGGCCTGTTCGTCTCGATGCTCTACATCGCCACCCAGCGCCGCTCATGGCTGGTGCTCGGTGGGGGCCTTTTCGTTATCGGTGCCGTGCTGTCGTACATGTTCTTCGGCCACGTTCGACTGCGCGTGCAGATCTGGCTCGACCCGTGGGCCTACGCCCAGGATTCTGGCTACCAAATCGTGCAGAGCCTCTTCGGATTCGCGAACGGCGGCCTCCTCGGCGCCGGCCTGGGTCAGGGTTTCCCGAACCTGGTGCCGTTCGCCAATACCGACTTCATCGTCGCGGCATTGGGCGAGGAGATCGGCCTCACCGGCCTCATCGCAATGCTGCTGCTGTACGGAATCCTGATCGAGCGCGGTCTGCGCACCGCGATCTCAGTGCGCGACTCCTTCGGCAAGCTGCTGGCCGCCGGTCTGTCGATCACCTTGGCCCTACAGCTCTTCGTCATCATCGGCGGCGTCACCAAGTTGATTCCGCTCACCGGCCTGACCACGCCATTCCTCTCGTATGGCGGTTCATCACTGATCGCGAACTTCATCATCATCGGCCTGCTGCTGCGCATCAGTGATCGCGCTCGACGACCCGATGTCGAAGGTCCCTCCGTCGACGAGGCACTGACGCAGGTAGTGAGAAGGCCGTGAACCGTCAGATCCGTCGCATCGGTTTCGTTCTCGCGATCATGCTTGTTGCCCTGATCGTTAACTTGACGATCATTCAGGTGTTCATGGCACGCGACTATCGCGATCGTCCGGGTAATCAACGCATCCTGCTAGCTGAGTACGACCGCGAGCGTGGGCCGATCCTGGTCGGCAATGAGCCGGCTGCGCGGTCTGTGGAGACAGGCAACACGCTGCGGTATCAGCGCGAGTACAGCGACGGTCCATTGTTCGCGTCTGTGACCGGCTTCTATTCACTCGTATACGGGGCCACCGGTCTCGAGCGCACTGAGAACAACATCCTCAATGGTAAGAGCGATCTGTTCTTCGTCGACCGCATCCAGCAGCTTTTTGCCGGGCGACAGCGAACCGGCGGGGCGGTCACCACGACGATCAATGCGGCAGCGCAGGAAGCGGCATTCAAGGGCCTCGGCAACAAGATCGGCGCGGTCGTTGCGATCGAACCGGCCACCGGTCGCATCCTGGCCTCGGTTCAATCGCCTTCCTTCGATCCGAACAAACTGACGGATCACGACCCGGCGTCAATTCGCGAGTACTACGAAGCCTTGCGCGATGACCCCACCAAGCCACTGCTCAATCGTCCGATCGTGGCGCTGAACCCGCCTGGCTCCACCTTCAAGCTCGTGACCACCGCGGCGGCTCTTGCCTCCGGTCAGTACACCCCTGATTCGATCCTGCCCGGCCCGCGCGCGTACACACTGCCCAATACGACGACGAAGCTGCGCAACTGGAACGGCAAGGCGTGCGGTCCGAATGATCAGGTCACCCTGCGCGATGCACTCGCGCTGTCGTGCAACACCGCCTTCGCGTGGCTCGGTGTTCAGCTGGGTGATGATGCCCTTCGCGCACAGTCACAGAAGATGGGCTTTGATACCGCATTCGAGATCCCGCTGCGCGCAGCTCGTTCGCTGTACCCCGAGGACCCCGATGTGCCGCAGACGGCGCTCACCGCGATCGGCCAGTACGACGTACGCGCCACCGCCATGCAGATGGCCATGGTCGCGGCCGCCATCGGCAACGGCGGGGTCACGATGAGGCCCTATCTCGTCCAGGAAGTTCGCGGCCCCGATCTCGCGATCCTCAAGACGACTCAGCCGGAGACGTTCGCGACAGCGATGACAGCCGCCGATGCGGCCACCGAGACGGAGATGATGGTCAACGTCGTCGAGAACGGGACCGGCTCCAACGCCCAAATCCCGGGTGTGCGGGTGGCCGGAAAGACCGGCACCGCCCAGACGGGTAACGATCGCCCCTCAGTGGCCTGGTTCGTCTCCTTCGCGCCGGCCAAGGATCCGAAGGTGGCCGTGGCGGTAATGATCGAGGATGCCGGCGTCACGGAGATCAGCGGCAACGCCCTGGCCGCACCGATTGCCAAGAGTGTCATGAAGGCCGTTCTGCGCTGACCCGCGCCTGACCTGAGAGCATGGATACATGACAGTGAACGACGGTTCGACGCAGCGCATGCTCGGCGATCGCTATGAGATCGGCGAGGTCATCGGTCGAGGTGGCATGGCCGAGGTACATGAGGGACGCGACCTGCGCCTTGGCCGTCGGGTGGCCGTCAAGATCCTGCGCCCTGACCTCGCACGCGATCCCTCATTCCAGGCACGCTTTCGCCGCGAGGCCCAGTCAGCAGCGGCGCTGAATCACCCGAACATCGTCGCGGTCTACGACACCGGTGAGGACGTCCTGGCTGGCGAGGGCGCCGATGCGATCGTCGTGCCGTACATCGTCATGGAGTACGTCGACGGCATGACCCTGCGCCAGCTCTTGGCAAGCGGTCGTCGCCTGCTGCCCGAACGCGCCCTCGAGATCACCGGCGGCGTTCTCGCCGCACTCGACTACGCCCATCGTCATGGCATCGTCCACCGGGATATCAAGCCGGCCAACGTGATGCTGACACGCACCGGCGATGTGAAGGTGATGGACTTCGGCATCGCGCGTGCACTCAATGACGTCAGCAACACGATGACGGCGACCTCCGCCGTCATGGGCACCGCCCAGTACCTGTCTCCCGAGCAGGCGCGAGGCGAGGTTGTCGATGCGCGCTCTGATCTCTACTCCGTCGGCGTGCTGCTCTTCGAGCTGCTCACTGGCCGCCCACCGTTCACCGGTGACTCACCTGTCTCGATTGCGTACCAGCACGTCAGCGAGATGCCGACCCCGCCGTCGCAGGTCGATGGTGGCGTCAGCCCCGAGATCGACGCCGTTGTCCTGCACTCGCTGTCGAAGCGCGCTGATGATCGCTACCAGACTGCAGCCGAGTTCCGCACTGATGTCGACCGCGCTGTCGCAGGGTCCCCGGTTACGGCTGCAGTGCCGATGGTCGTCGGTGAGAACACGCAGCAGATGCCCGCTGTTGCGGCCGCCGGCCTCGACTACCGCGATGACTACCGTCGCCCGGCCCGCAAGCCACGGCGTGCCGGTTTCTGGGTGATCTCCATCGTGGCAATCATCCTGGCGATCGTGGGCGCACTCGTGATCGGTCGTTTTGTGCTCGGCAGCTCGAGTCTCTCCCGCGTTGCAGTGCCCAACCTTGATGGTCTGACCATTGAGCAGGCGGCTTCCACCCTGGCCGACGCCAATCTTCAGCTCGGTGCGCAGACACCCGAGCTCTCCGATCGCCCTGATGGCACGGTAATCGCGCAGCAGCCTGCTGCCGGTGAGCAGATCGAGCAGAACCAGACTGTCAACGTCACGGTGAGCAGCGGCAAGGAGCAAGCCACCGTTCCGCAGCTGATCGCACTCACTTCACCGGAGTCTGCGCGAATAGCGCTCACTGATGCCGGGCTCAAACTTGGCATCGTCTCGGAGAAGGCATCCGATCAGCCTTCTGGTTATGTACTCGAGCAGTCTCCGTCCGAGGGCACCCAGGTCGATGCCGGAACGATGGTGAACATCACGGTTTCCTCCGGTCTCGTGCAGGTGCCGCTCGTCACCGGACTCAGTGAGGCGCAGGCGCGCAGTGATCTCGCTCAGGCAGGTTTCGAGGCGCAGGTGGTCGAGCAGAATGATCCATCGATTACCGAGGGCACAGTTCTCGCTCAGTCACCGAAGGCCGGCAGTGATCTCGCGCGCGGCTCAACGGTCACCATCACGGTGGCGATCACGATTCCCGAGCCCGAGCCCGAGCCGTCTATCGGCCCGACCGATGTAGCGAGTGCCCCGCCTGTCGTTATCCCGTAAGGGATTCGCTAGGAGCCGACCACTGGTGCGAGTCCGATGCTCTTCGCGAGTGCCTGATTGTCACCGCATTCGGTGAGCCAGTTCGCAAGCATGTGATGCCCGCCCTCGGTCAATACTGACTCCGGGTGGAATTGCACGCCTTCGACGGCAAGCTCCCGATGTCGGATCCCCATGATCACGCCCGTCTCGGTCGCGCCGGTGATCAGTAGCGAATCCGGCATCGTCGAAGGATCGATTGCCAGTGAGTGATAGCGCGTGGCAGTGAAGGGTTCACGCAGCCCGGCCATCACGCCGATCTCTTGGTGGAACACCTCGGAGGTCTTGCCATGCAGCAGCTCTGGTGCGCGGGTGACCGTGGCTCCGTAGGCCGTGGCAATCGCTTGATGACCGAGGCAGACACCGAAGATCGGCACCTTGCCGGCGCAGGTCTTGACGATGGCAATACAGACACCGGCCTCTTCCGGGGTGCCCGGGCCAGGCGAGAGCAGGATGCCGTCGTAGCCAAGGGCCTCATCGGTTGTGACCTCATCATTGCGCTTCACGGTGACCTCTGCGCCAAGCTGCGCGAGGTACTGAACGAGGTTGAATACGAACGAGTCGTAGTTATCAACCACCAGGATGCGGGCCACCCCCGTATTGTGGCCCTTGAACATTCATCACTGTGCAGGAGGATCCACGTGCCGGAGTCCAAGGGTCGCAAGCGCGAGGTCTACACGCCGCAGCAGTCCATGGGTGAGCGCAAGGTCGCCAAGCTCGGATCACCGCGCTGGCTGGCGCCCACGATGGTCGCCTGCTTCCTCGTCGGCCTGATCTACATCGTGCTGTTCTACCTGGCCGGCCCGAATATCCCGATCATGCGTGATCTCAGTGCTTTGGTGAACGTGGGCATCGGCTTCGCCTTCATCATCGTCGGCTTCATTCTCTCGACGAAGTGGCACTAGTTATCCACAGTCTTTCCCCAGTTGGGGATGAATAACACCCGTGTAATTCAGGCCGAAAGGCCAGGGGATACCACCGGCGTGATCATGTCCATGATCTGCGCAGTGCGCACCATCGTGATGATCGCCAAAGCCACAAGCACAGCAAGGATGCCGAAAACCTGAGCCGGTACCCGAATCCTGGCCGGCGGCAGGACGAAGATCGCCGCCACCGCGGCTCCGACCACCAGGCCACCGATGTGGGCTTTCCAGTCAACTCCCGGTGCAAGAAATCCGATAGCAAAGTTCACTGCGAGCAGGATCAGCACCTGGGTGATGTCGTAACGCAGTTTCCTTCCGGCCACCACAAGGGCGCCCATCAAGCCGAAGATCGCGCCACTTGCGCCGACGGAGACAGTCATGACATCAGAGAAGGCGTACGAGCACACCGCGCCACCGAGCGCGGCCATCAGGTAGAGCACGAGGTACCGCGAATGCCCCAGCAGACGTTCGAGTGACGGCCCGAGTGCGTAGAGGACGTACATGTTGAAAGCGATATGCAGCCAGCCACCGTGCAGGAAGGCGCTAGTGATCAATCGCCACCACTCGTTTTCGATGGCGATGCTCGGAGGGAACATTCCCCACTGCGTGGCGGTTTCGTCAATCCCCGAGACGAGCATGAGCAAGAACGCAAAGACGTTTATACCGATGAGCACGTAGGTGACTGTCGGCTTCTCGGCAACCGGTGCACCGACCGGAGTCTTGATTCGTGGCACTGCCGCAGCAGCACCGTGCACGCACTCGGGGCACTGGAATCCCACCGAGGCATTGATCATGCAGTCAGGGCAGATAGGGCGCGCGCAACGTGTGCACTTCACATAACTGACCCGATCAGGATGACGGAAGCAGACAGGCGCAGGTGCCGGAGCACCTGCGCCTGTCATTGCGTCTGTCATTGGGGTGAAGTACTAGGAGCGATCGATGGTCACCGAGTTGATGACCACGTTCTCCTTCGGACGATCCTGGGCGCCCACCGGAACAGCCGCGATCGCATCGACGACGTCGCGCGAGGACTGATCGGCAACCTCGCCGAAGATGGTGTGCTTGAAGTTGAGCCAGGGGGTGGCCGCAACGGTGACGAAGAACTGCGAGCCGTTGGTGTTCGGGCCGGCATTGGCCATGGCGAGCAGGTAGGGCTTGTCGAAGACGAGCTCGGGGTGAGCCTCATCCTCGAAGCGGTAGCCCGGACCGCCGGTGCCGGTGCCCAGGGGGTCGCCGCCCTGAATCATGAAACCGGAGATCACGCGGTGGAAGATCGTGCCGTCGTACAGCGGCGCGGAGCTCTTCGCGTTGAGCTTCGGATTGGTCCACTCCTTCGTACCCTCGGCGAGCTCGGTGAAGTTGCGGACGGTCTTGGGAGCGTGATCAGGGAACAGGTTCACCTTGATATCGCCCATGTTGGTATGCAGAGTCGCAGTCAGTGTCATGACGCAATCCTGTCATGCCCGCGGTATTCCGCAGCCACGGGTCTACAACCCGTGAGCGGCCACGACCTCGTCGATGCGCACCTTCTGATGAGGCTGCAGCGGCTGATCGGGCAGAGTCGAGACGCCGCCCAGAGGATCCTCGACCCCGCTCAGAACACCCGACATCTGCTCAAGCACGGCCATGCCGCAGTACGGCACGTAGAACGGTGAGTAGCCACCCTCGTGGGTCATCATGATGCGGCCCTCGCAGAGTTCTTCGGCTGCTTCCATCAGCACCGCGGTCATCTCGCGGTAACCGTGCGAGGTCACGATCATTCGGCCGAGCTGGTCGTAGACGCTGGCATCAAACCCCGAGGCGACGACGATGATCTGCGGCTTGAACCTGCGCAGGGCGGGCACCACGACTCGCTTCATGACCTCGACGTAGGCGCCATCGCCCGACCCGGCAGGCATCGGGACGTTAATGGTGAAGCCCTCACCGGCGCCTTCGCCCTTCTCGGCAATGCTGCCGCTAGAACGCGGGTAAAGATCGTCCTGATGAATCGAGATGGTGAGGACGCTGGGATCGTCATAGAAGATCGACTGGGTTCCGTTTCCGTGGTGGACATCCCAGTCGACAACGGCAACTCGCTCGATCCCGCGATTGGCCTGCGCGTGTGCAATCGCGATGGAGGCGTTAGAGAAGATGCAGAATCCCATGCCGTTTCCGCGGCGCGCGTGATGGCCCGGTGGACGAATCAGCGCGTACGCGTTAGTGACAGTTCCGTCGAGTACGGCATCGATGGCGGCGATGGCGCCACCGGCCGATAGCGCCGCAATCTCGTAACCACCATGACCGAACGGTGACTCGCCATCACCGGCATCGCCACCCTTGACGTTCAGGCTCTGCTTCTTGATGTCCTCGAGGTGCTCCTTCGTGTGAATACGAAGGATCTCTTCCTCAGTCGCCGGGCGAGCCTCGATGCGGGTAAGGCTCTTGGCGAGACCGGACACCTCAACCAGGGCCGCGAATCGCTGCTTACTCTCAGGCGACTCGACATGCGTGTACGGCTGCACGAGACCGCCGGCGACCATCAGGCCCGCATACGTGCCCGTGTCATGCCAGCCGTAAAGCTCATTCCAGACGAAACCTGTTGACATCTTCACTCCCCGCAGTAACTCCTGGCTTAAGTCCAGGACTTCTCTTCCTGATTCCAGGCGCCACCAGGCAGTGAGCCGGGCTTCTGGAAAGCATCAAGGACGTTCTTCATCACCTGAGAGACATTGTTCTCGAAGCCGAAGCACGGGAGCGCGCTCATCCAGGCAATCGAGCCCGTCGAGAACACTGCGCCATCATTGGCGGCGGTGAAGTAGGTCATGTCCGCGCGCACGGTATCGCTCTGCGTGCCGAGCGTTCCCGGGTGGTTGAACAGGATGTCCTCGACCACACCCGCGTAGTTATCGCTCCAACTGGTCGACGATGCGAGCAGCTTCGTGTGCGGCGGGGTACCGAGTTCGAGGTCGTAACGCTCGGTCTCCAGGCCTGCTGCGCCACCGAGCGCCAGACCGAAGTCGCCGAACACTTCGCCCTCGACTCCGTTGAAGATCCAGGCCACGGACTTGTGGTAGCTGTCAGGCATGCGCTTATACGGGTGACATTCGTCGAAGCCCTGGGTAGTGAAGCCGACACCTGTGAGCTTCTGCGGCGGCCGAGCACGGTTACGCCAGATGCCACCGCGCTCTGCGCTGGTCTGGTGGTAGTACTCACCAGGCTCTGCCTGCCACGCACGCATGCCAGCCTCGCCTTTGCGGACCTCCATGAACTCGGGCTCACCGGCACGGTAGGAACTCACCCAGTAGAAACCGTTGCCGCCCAGGTACATCAGGCGTCCACCGCCGGCAATGTAATCCTCGAGATCGTTCAGGCCCTGCTCGCTCCAGTACTCCGGGTGTGAACCAGTGAGAACAACCGAGTAGTCCTTGAGCAGATCAGGATTCGCGGCGAGATCGTGATCAGTCGCGACGTCATAGTTGTAGTTCTTGTTCTCCAGCCAGGCGATGACCGAGAGATCGCGCGGGAACTGCCACGTGGTTCCGATTGCCGAGCTACGCCACTTCGGGCGAATATTCAGGATCGGACGCTTCCACGAGGTGTAGCAGACTCCTGCGCCGTCAGCCCAGTGATCGTAGGTCGAGCGCCCGTACTTCGGATCCTGGTAGTAGTCGGCTTCCTTCTCGCTCAGCACGGCCGCGTGGGCGAGAATTGCCTGCCCGACAGGAACGTGATGAACGATCATCTCGTTGGCGTATGCCAAGTAAGAGTTAGTCGGCATCAGGTACAGGATCGTCGCCGTGGCCTTCGCCGGGCGGATCCAGAACGGGATGTGATCCTCAACCTCGCCGATCGTGACTCGGGCCGCGTATGCACCACTGCGCGTACCTGCCGGGATAGTCCAGCTGAAGGTGGTGTCCCACCCGCAGTCCATCACTGCGTCGTCATGGAAGGCGATACCGCCGTACTCGCGCGGGGCCACACGCCAGTCATCATGCTTGCCCGACCAGTTGTAGCCCGTCATCGCGCGAACCGGGCGTTGGAGGCCCAGTCCATGCAACCCATTCGGGCCCTGATCGCGCACGACATCGTCGATGCCGTCGGGGCCGTAGCCATCGGTCGTGTCCCAGAACACGAGCGGGTCGGCGATGACGCCGCCGTTGTCCGCGAGAGCTTTCATCTCGTCAAGCGAGAGTGCGCGGCCCACGATGCCACTGCGATCGATCTTGCCGTTGTACTTGAAGTCGCGGAAGGTGCCACGGATCGCCGCCGAGTTGGTTGCGGATCCCCAGAGGAAGGGGCTGGTGGCCACCGTCGGGGTGATGCGCAGCTTCTGCTCAACGGTTGAGGTGTGGTCGAAGGGAGCGACACGACCGAGGCGCCCGTTGTATGGGTTCACCACGGCCTGCTGATGCAGCACGGTCTTGCCCGACTTCGCGTCGAAGCTCACCGCAACGAAGTACCAGGTGTGATGCACCAACGGGATCTCCGAGGAAATCTCGTCGGAATCCTTGCCGTTGGCCACCCAGAAGGCGAGACGGCTGTGCGCGTCGATGCCCAAGGCGTATCCCGCGTTCTCGGGAAGCGAGTAACGACCCAGGAGTACCTGACGGCCACTGGCGGGCATGGTCGGGAAGATGAAGGAGTACATCGTGAACGAATCAGTGAGCCCGAGCAGGTTGCGAGGATCCTCGACCAGCACGGCGTTGCCGTCGTCGACGAACTGCTTAGTCACCGCATGCGAACCGGAGAGCTCGGAGGGAATGACTTCCTCGATAAAGCCCGGGCCCTCGGGATGCTCGTCACCATGGATCAGGCGCACGACCTCGACCTGCGCCTGCAGGGCGTTGTCGACAGTGACCTGGAAGTTGACGGTATCGCCAGGCGCGTAACTCACCTTGTCGGTGTATCCGGTGATGGAGATCGTGGCCATCGTTACTCAGCTCCCGTCATGATGCGTTCAGATCGTTGATACGCCGCATGAACACGGCGTGGTAGGCCTCATCAAGCGACCCATAGGTCTTGTCGTCGACGATGCGCGGCGGAACGCCCGGGATGCCACTTAGAGCTACGACGCGATAGCTCTGGAACGGCACCTCGGTGTAGACCGCGTACTTGTCGGGGATTGGCGCCTTGCGGAAGTAGTTCAGAATCCGCTCGAGGTGATCGGAGTGCTGGCCCAGCGGAGAGCGTCGATGCTCCTCGATGATCTCGGGATTAATCCAGCCACGCAGCTTGTTGCGCAACTCGCGCTCGAAGGTACGACCCGCAATGAGTGACTTGTCGTGAATATCGGGTGCCTGTTGCGGCAAGAACTCGGCGTACTTCGTCGTCTGGGCCGCGCGAT
>JBIJBU010000060.1:0-10265 GCA_044345075.1 Candidatus Nanopelagicales bacterium
CTCACGGTCTCCCCCAGCACCTCAAGTGCATCGTCGACTGTTAAGGCGGCTGCTCCGCCTACGGCATTCGCACCTGTCACGATCATCGGACCGGTGGCCCGGAGGATCTCCAAGGTCACCGGATGCAGAGGAATTCGCACCGCGAGCGGAGCCCCCGCGGGGTGATCCCACGCCAGACTCGGTTGTGGAGTCACGAGAACTGTCAGTGCACCGGGCCAGAAGCCATGCATGAGGTCCATGGCGGCGATCGACGGGTTGAAGGCGATTCCCGGGATCGTCGTGATGCTCGCGATCATGATCGGAAGGGGCGTGGCCGCACTTTGACCCTTGGCCTCACGCACAGTTCTTGCCCCCCGCGCGGAAAAGCCATCAGTGGCCACCGCGTAGACACTCTCAGTCGGCAGCACAACGAGCTCGCCGCGCTTGATCGCAGCGACGGCCGCAGTGATGCCACGCGCGCGCATGGATTCATCGGTGCAGTCGAACCGCGGAGGCATCAGGAGCCTGTACGCCGGCAGATCGTGAAACGAGGAAGGCGATTGAAATCCATGCGGTCGGCGACATCAGTCCACACCGCGGCGCCCGCCGCGGTGTGCGAGTGAGCAGCCACAATGTGGTCGGCAGTCATCGTGCGAGCGACTCCGGGGACGCCCGACATGCCTGCATCCGCGCCCTGCACGTCAGCATGCTCGACCACAAGCAATCCCCCGGGCTTGAGCAATATGGCGGCGGTGCGCAGCACACCCCGCACGACATCAAGTCCATCGTCGCCGCCGTAAAGGGCCATGCGCGGCTCATGATCGCGCACCTCAGGCTCGCGAGGAATCATCCCTACCGGGATGTAAGGAGGATTCGTGACGACGACACTGACCTGGCCCGCGAAGCGTGCCAGCGGACCCTCGGGCTCTGCCGCAGTGGTGGCATCGTGCTGGAACACCTCAACCCGGGAGCCGAGGGAAGTGAGCTGCTCGTCATAGGCCGCGACATTTCGCCGTGTCCAGCCGATGGCGTCATCGGAGAGCTCCACCGCGTATACACGCGAGTGATCAACCTCGGTGCCGAGTGCAATGGCGATCGCACCGCTGCCCGTGCATAGATCGACAGCAATTCGTGATGCAACCGGCTGCTCGGCGAGCTCGCGAATGGCTGCCTCGGCCACCAATTCAGTCTCCGGTCGAGGGATGAAGACACCTGGGCCCACTGCAATATCGAGATGGCGGAATCCAGTACTGCCCACGAGATGCTGCAAGGGCACGCGGGTGAGGCGCTTGGTGAGCATCTGCTCGATCGCGACGCGCTGCTCAGAATTCACGGGATCCTGCAGAATCATGCGACCGCGGGTTGTGCCCAATGCATACGCGATGATCTCGGCCGCATCGACATTCGGGGAGGGAACTCCCACGTTGGTGAGCCTGCGCTCGGCATCAACCAGCAGGTCACGAACGGTCTCGCGACCGCCCGTCGTGTAATCAGACTCGAAGGTCATCGGCCAACTGCCAGTCGAGCAGCGGTGTCAGCCTCAGTGCAGGCGTCAATCACTGCATCGAGATCGCCATCGAGGATCTGATCGAGGTTGTGCGACTTGAACCCCACACGATGATCGTTGAGTCGGTTCTCCGGGTAGTTATAGGTGCGAATGCGCTCGCTGCGATCAACGGTTCGCACCTGAGATCGACGAGCGTCGGAGGCCTCGGCAGCGGCTTGCTCCTCAGCAACCGCGAGCAGACGGGCGCGAAGAATGCGCATGGCCTGCTCCTTGTTCTGCAGCTGGCTCTTCTCGTTCTGGCATGAGACAACGACGCCGGTGGGGATATGCGTGATGCGCACTGCGGAGTCGGTGGTGTTCACACTTTGTCCGCCCGGGCCGGACGAACGGTAGACGTCGATACGCAGATCATTGGCGTCGATGGTGACCTCGACATCCTCGGCTTCGGGCAGCACGAGTACGCCTGCAGCGGAGGTGTGAATGCGGCCCTGCGACTCGGTCGCAGGCACTCGCTGCACCCGATGCACACCGCCTTCGAACTTCAACCGGGCGAAAGGAGCTTGCCCAGGCTCAGGAACGCCCTTGGCCTTGACCGCGACCGCGACGTCCTTGTACCCGCCGAGATCGGATTCGACAGCTTCGAGGATCTGGGTCGACCAACCGTGACGCTCGGCGTAGCGGAGGTACATGCGAAGTAGATCGGAGGCGAACAGAGCGGACTCCTCGCCACCCTCACCGGACTTGATCTCGACGATGACGTCCTTGTCATCCATGGGATCGCGCGGCAACAAGAGCTTGGTGAGCTTTTCGGCGGACGCCTTCTCTCGCTCAACTAACTCAGGCAGCTCAGCAGCAAAAGATTCATCCTCCTCGGCAAGCTCGCGAGCCGCTGTGACGTCGTCGGAGAGCGCCAGCCACTCGCGGTAGGCGGCCACGACGGCGCGCAGCTCGGCGTAACGCTTGCCGTACTTGCGAGCGGCGACCTGGTCGCCGTGCACCGCTGGGTCAGCGAGCTTCGCCTCGAGATCGGAGTACTCCGTGACTAGGTCATTGCAGGACTCGAACACGGTGACACCCTTTCTCCTAGGCCGGATTCTCGCCCGTGTCGGACAAGAAAAACCCGGGCGCCGGTCGGGGGTCGACCGCGCGACGGGGGAGACACGCGGCCGACCCCGGGCCGGCGCCCGGGGAAGTAACTACTTGGAGGTCGACTTGTTGCCGTAACGACCTTCGAACTTCGCGACACGGCCGCCCGTATCGAGGATCTTCTGCTTGCCCGTGTAGAACGGGTGGCACTGCGAGCAGACATCGGCGTGAATCAAGCCGTTCTTCGCGGTGCTGCGGGTCACGAAGGTGCTGCCACAGGAGCAGGTCACGGTCGTCTCACCGTACGCGGGATGGATATCTGCCTTCATTGCTTCTCCTTGTCGACCCGCGGGTCGGCCTGGTGCCGTGAACCGCGAGGTACCAAGTATGACACCGCACGGGGAAATCGGGAAAATCAGGCTTTTCCACGAGGCGACGGGGTTGTCGAACTGCTCCCCCGCCTCGAGGAAGGCGATTTACTCGTCGTCGGAAGATCCGCTGGCTGCCGGAGTGGTCTTTTGGACCTCCATGAGGAACTCGATGTTGCTCTGGGTCTGGCGCAGCTTTGAGAGCAGGAGTTCGATCGACTGCTGCTGGTCGAGGGCATGGAGAACTCGGCGCAGCTTCCAGACGATCTTGAGCTCGTCATTGGACATGAGGAGTTCTTCCTTACGGGTACCCGAAGCGTCAACATCGACCGCGGGGAAGACTCGCTTATCAGCCAGGCGACGATCGAGCTTGAGCTCCATGTTTCCGGTGCCCTTGAACTCCTCGAAGATGACCTCGTCCATTCGCGAGCCTGTCTCCACCAGTGCGGTCGCGAGGATGGTGAGTGAGCCGCCATTTTCGATATTGCGGGCCGCACCGAAGAAGCGCTTCGGCGGGTACAGGGCAGTGGAATCGACACCACCCGACAGGATTCGCCCGGAGGCCGGAGCTGCCAGGTTGTAAGCACGACCAAGTCGGGTCATCGAGTCCAGCAGCACCACGACATCGTGACCGAGCTCGACAAGCCGCTTGGCGCGTTCGATCGACAGCTCAGCAATGATCGTGTGATCCTCGGCCGGACGATCGAAGGTCGAGGCAATGACCTCGCCCTTGACCGAGCGCTGCATGTCGGTGACTTCCTCAGGACGCTCGTCAACCAGAACAACCATGAGGTGGACCTCGGGGTTGTTGGTGACGATGGCATTCGCGATCGACTGCAGCACCATGGTCTTGCCGGCCTTGGGGGGCGACACGATCAGGCCACGCTGGCCCTTGCCGATCGGCGCGACCAGGTCGATCACGCGCGTGGTCAGGTTGCCTGGGGTGGTCTCCAGCCGAAGGCGATCTTGCGGGTACAGCGGGGTCAGCTTGCCGAACTCCACGCGGTTACGCGCGGTCTCGGGATCAGCGCCATTGACGCTATCGATGCGCACGAGCGGGTTGAACTTCTCACGACGATCTCCCCCGCCTTCAACGGGCTGTTGCTGGCGAACCTGGCCGACGATCGCATCACCCTTGCGCAGGCCGTGCTTGCGCACGAGCGACAAGGACACGTAGACATCGTTGGGGCCCGGCAGGTAACCGCTGGTGCGCACGAAGGCGTAGCTGTCGAGTACATCGAGGATGCCGGCCACCGGCACGAGAACGTCATTCTCGCTGATCTCAAGATCGACATCGCCGTAGCGATCCGCGCCACGCGGTCGATCGCGACGATCACGTGAGCGATCGCGGCCGCGGCGGCGGCGGTTGCCGTCACCATCGCGATCATTGCTATTGCGGTCGTTGTTGCGATCATTGTGGCGATCACGGCGGTCGTTGTTGTTGCGATCGTTGTTATTGCGATCGCCACGGTCATTGTTATTGCGATCGTTGTTATTGCGATCGCCTCGGTCACCGCTTCGATCACCGTTGTTGCGATCGTTGTTGTTGCGGTCACCGTTGCTGCGCTCAGCACGCTCTTCAGAGCGGGGTGCACGCTCGGTGCGCGGCTGATCGGCACGCACCTTGTCGGCACTCACTGCGTCAGCAGGCTTATCTGATGACTTCTCGGCGGGCGCCTGATCGCGCTTTGCGCTGCGACCGGCTCCCTTCTTGTCTGAGATTGCGGCGACGAGGTCGCCCTTGCGCATCGTGCTGGCACCGGGGATACCCAGGCTTCCGGCCAGCTGCTTCAACTCGGGGAGGAGCATTGACGACACGTTGTCGCCGCTCCGCTTGGCCTTGCCAGCGGAGGACGCGGATGTTTCGGTCACGAAGTTTCCTTTAATTGAGGATAAAGACGCATCCAGCGGCCGCGGAAGATTCCGTTTGAGTACTTCGCTTGAGGGAAGTCGGCGAATGGCCGTAGAGATCTGGAGCGCCTTCAGCATAAACCATAGGGGCCGCCCGTGGGTGCGACTGGGGTCACTTTTGCCTCAGGAGTCGAGTACCTGTGCCCCCGAGGCTCGGATCGGCAGCGCAAAGGCCCGCCAATCCCCCTCGATCAGGCCGAGAACCGAATCGACCTGGTCTGCTGCGATGAGAGCGATGACAGTCGGACCGGCACCGGAGATCGCCGCCGCGATCCCGCGTGACCGCAGTGAGTCGACTAACTCCATCGAGGGGGCATACATGCCGCGACGCTGCTCTTGGTGGAGTCGATCCGAGGTGGCCTCGAGCAGCAGCGAGGGATCCTGGGTAATCGCGTGAACAAGTAGCGCCGAGCGGGCGATGTTGAAGCTTGCCTGCGAGTAGGCAACCTGAGCAGGAAGTGCAGCTCGGGCGGCCTTGGTCGGCACCTCGAACGCCGGGATCGCCACTACGGCCCGAAGCTCCGGGTTGACCTCGATGCGCGCAGCGTCGGCGCGACCGGCATCAGTTGTCCAGGCAATGGTGAAGGAGCCCAGCAAGGCTGCGGCGATGTTGTCGGGGTGAGACTCCATGGTGAGTGCGAGCTGCAGGAGGTCGTCATCGCTCAGCCGATCAGCGCCGTCGGTGACGAGGGCGCGTGCCAACACGAGTCCGCCGATGATCGCCGCTGCCGAGGAACCCAGCCCGCGGCCATGCGGGATGAGGTTGGTGCAGCGCAGCACAAATCCCTGAGGTGTCGCACCCAACGCGGAGAAGCCCAACGCCATTGCCCGAACTACGAGATGCGAGGAGTCACGAGGAAGGTCATCACTGCCCTCGCCCGTGACTTCGACGAGCACACCGGGGTCATCGGTGACCATGGCCACGAGCTCATCGACGAGTTCGAGCGCGAGTCCGGCGCTGTCGAAGGCCGGGCCGAGATTCGCACTGGTGGCAGGCACCAGCACTCGTACCGCATCAGTGCGGAAGGCAACCTTGCTCTCGCCAACGTCACCGCTGACGGACATCAGGCCTCCAGGCCCAGTGCTCGAGCAGCTGCGTCGGCATTGACATCGATGATCACCGGGTCAGCCGCGCTCTCGAGCGCCCAGTGCGGATCCTTGAGCCCGTTGCCGGTGAGGGTGCACACGATCGTCTGGCCGGGATCAAGTTGGCCAGCACGGTGTCGCTTGAGCATGCCCGCAACGCCGGCGGCACTCGACGGCTCGCAGAACAAGCCCTCGGTGGAGGCGAGGAGGCGATACGCCTCCAGAATCTCGGCATCAGTGACGGAGTCAATGAGCCCCTCGGACTCATCACGAGCCGCGATGGCGAAATCCCACGAAGCCGGGTTGCCGATTCGGATCGCCGTGGCGATGGTCTCGGGATTTCTGACCGGAGCGCCGTTGACGAGTGGGGCCGCACCTTCAGCCTGAAAGCCCCACATCCGCGGGAGCGAATCGCTGATGCCATCGCTCTTGTACTCGCGGTAGCCCTTCCAGTACGCCGTGATGTTGCCGGCGTTGCCCACAGGCAGGCAGTGAATGTCGGGAGCAAAGCCAAGCTGATCGATGATCTCAAAGCTCGCAGTCTTCTGTCCCTCGATGCGCACGGGGTTCACGCTGTTGACCAATGCCACGGGGTAGTTGTCGGCGAGCTCGCGAGCGACAGTGAGGCAGTCATCGAAATTTCCGTTGACCTGGAGCAAGGTGGCGCCGTGCACGATTGCCTGAGCGAGCTTGCCCATGGCGATCTTGCCCTCGGGTACCAGAACCGCGCACTTCATACCGGCTTTGACTGCATAAGCAGCAGCACTTGCTGAGGTGTTCCCGGTTGATGCGCAGATGACTGCCTTGGAACCATCTTCGGCGGCCTTGGAGATCGCCATGGTCATGCCACGATCCTTGAAGGATCCCGTCGGATTCGCGCCGTCGTACTTGAGCCAGACATTGCAGCCGGTCATCTCGCTGATGACACAGGCATAGACCAGCGGAGTGCCGCCCTCGCGCAGGGTGACAACCGGGGTTGATGCGGAGACAGGAAGCCGATCGCGGTACTCCTCGATCAGGCCACGCCACTGGTGCGCCATTACTCTCCCGCCTCGCCTTCGACTCGCATCACTCCGGTGACTCGCTTGATGGTGGGCAATCCGCGCAGCGCATCGACCGTGCTGCGCAATGCGGAATCGGTGGCGCGATGCGTGCGGACGATCAGCTGAGCTCCATCGCCATGCCCATCTTGACGCACCGTCTGAATGCTCACCCCATGATCGGCGAATGCCGAGGCGATGGATGCGAGAACACCAGGCCGATCGGTCACCTCAAGATTCACGTAATAGCGAGTCTGGGCCTCGCCGATCGGGAGTATCGGGAGATTGGCGTAGATGCTCTCCCCCGGACCACGACCGCCGGCGACCTTGTTGCGTGCCACGGCCACCACATCACCAAGCACTGCGCTTGCAGTCGGAGCTCCGCCGGCGCCACGGCCGTAGAACATCATTTCGCCCGCTGAGACTGCCTCGACAAAAACTGCGTTGAAGGCTTCGCGCACTCCTCCGAGCGGATGACTGCGCGGAACCATCGCGGGGTGCACACGCACGATGACTCCCTGCGCGACTCCGGCATCGTCACACTTCAACTCGGCAACTGCGAGCAGCTTGATGACGAAGCCCATGTCTTGGGCAGCCTTGATGTCAGCGAGGGTCACATTCGAGATGCCCTCGCAGTCCACGTCGGCCACGGTGACACGGGTGTGGAACGCAAGCTCGGCGAGGATCGCAGCCTTGGCCGCGGCGTCATGCCCCTCCACGTCGGCGGTGGGATCAGCCTCGGCATAGCCCAAGGCCTGCGCCTCAGCGAGCACCTCTGAGTAATCGGCGCCCTGTTCGTCCATCTTGGTCAGGATGAAGTTGGTCGTGCCATTGACGATTCCGAGCACTCGGGTGACCTGATCGCCTGCGAGTGACTCGCGCAGCGGGCGAAGCAGCGGGATCGCGCCTGCAACTGATGCCTCGAAGTACAGGTCAACTCCATGCTGGGCGGCAGCCGCGAACAGGCTCGCACCGTCTGCGGCAAGCAGAGCCTTGTTCGCGGTGACAACGCTGGAGCCCGCGGCCATGGCGGACAAGACGAGTGAGCGAGCCGGCTCGATGCCGCCCATGAGTTCGACCACGATGTCGGCGCCCGAGGCGGCGACTGCGGCTGCGTCGTCAGTGATCAGCGCCGGGTCGATACCCGGACGCACTCTGCCTGCATCGCGCACGGCGACTGCCGTGAGTTGCAGCGGGGCGCCGATGCGCAGCTCGAAATCTTTGGCATCGCGGACCAGGAGTCGGGCAACCTCGGCACCCACCGTGCCGCCGCCCAGCAGGGCGATGGTGATCGGGGCCGCGGACATGTCACTCCTTCATCGGGATGCCTGGTGCATCGAGCCCCTAGCCTTCCAGGTCAGGCCCGTGAGGGCGAACCTGGCTCTGCTTCGTGGGACCCGGCACTTAGGCGACCCCCGGACTCCACTGGTTGTCCCCTCATCCAGGCAGGCCGCGTGGGCTGCCAGGGAATCCCTGAGGCTGCCCCTACCGTGTGGGGCATAAATGGCCCACGGGGCCAATGTCACGAAGGAGAGCACCATGAGCAGTTCACTGGGTAAACGCCTCATTGGCGAATTCATCGGCACCTTCCTGCTGGTATTCCTGGCCGTCGGAGCCGCAGTGTTCGGCATCGGTGCCGCACTCGGCGTCGACAAGAACGGCCCGGGCAATGGCGTCGTGGGCGTGGCCCTGGCCTTCGGCCTTGTCCTGCTCGCTGTCGCCTACGCGATCGGCCCGGTTTCCGGTGCCCACGTCAACCCGGCCGTCACCTTGGCCATGGTCGTCGGACGCAAGTTCCCGATCAAGGACGCAGTCGGCTACTGGATCGTCCAGTTCCTCGGTGCCATTGCGGCCGGAGCCCTGCTGAAGCTCTTCGTCTCCTCATTCGGTGTCACGGACCAGACCGGCGGACTCGGAACCAACAGCTACGACAACGGCGCCATCAACCTCGGCGGTGCTTTCGTTCTCGAGATCGTGCTCACCGCTGCCTTCGTGATGGTGATCCTGCTCGTCACCGAGCGTGTTGCTGCACCGGGCTTCGCAGGTATCGCCATCGGCCTCGCTCTGACCCTCGTGCACCTTGTCGGTATCCCGCTCGACGGCACCTCGGTCAATCCTGCTCGCTCGTTCGGACCTGCGCTGTTCGCCGGCGGAGACGCCATGGGTCAGGTGTGGCTGTTCATCGTCGCACCGCTGATCGGCGCACTTGTCGCAGTCATTGCGTGGAAGCTCATCAAGAGCAACGACGAAATGCCCGAGAAACTGGTAGCAGGCGCCGAGCGCGAGTAATCACGCGCCTTCGGATCGACGAATCGACCCGGGTGTCCGGCTGAGAGATCAGCTGGCGCCCGGGTCGAGTCGTAGGAGGTCGTCCATCGACTCGCGCCGCAGCACGACGGTGGCCTTGCCCTCGCGCACCGACACCACTGCCGGCTTGGGCAAGTGGTTGTAGTTCGAGGCCATCGAGCGACAGTAGGCGCCGGTTGCAGCCACAGCGAGAAGATCGCTGGCCACGATGTCACCGGGGAGCATTGCATCGCGCACGACGATGTCGCCTGACTCGCAATGCTTGCCCACCACTCGCGATAGCTGCTTCGCCGCCACGGATTCTCGTGAAGCAAGGGCAACCGAGTACTCGGCGTCGTACAGCGCAGTTCGAATGTTGTCACTCATCCCGCCGTCGACCGAGATGTACGAACGACTTCCGCCCTCGTCGAGTTCAACCTGCTTGACGGTGCCGACCTCGTACAGCGTGATGCCGGCCGGGCCAATGATCGCGCGTCCGGGCTCGAAGGCGAGCGACGGCAACGCAATACCGGCATTCGCGCATTCCTTCGCGACGATGTCGCCGATGAGCGCAGCCATGACAGGAATGTCGAGTGGATCGTCATCGGGCATGTAGGCAATGCCCATGCCACCACCGAGATTCAGATGAGTGACTTCAACGTCAAGGTCGTCCCAGATTCGCTTGGCCAGCGACACGATGCGCTCAGCAGCCACCTCGAAACCCTTGGCATCGAAGATCTGCGAGCCGATGTGCGAATGCAGGCCCAGGAAGTTCAGGGAGGGCAGCTTGACGATGCGCCGCACGGCCTCCAGCGCATTGCCATTGGCAAGCGATAGGCCGAACTTCTGATCCTCATGGGCGGTCGAGATAAAATCATGGGTGTGCGCCTCGACGCCAACGGTCACGCGCACCATCACTGACTGAACGATCCCCGCTCGCGAGGCTGCATCGGCTACCCGGACGATCTCCTCGAATGAGTCGATGACGATGCGACCGACTCC
>JBIJBU010000213.1:0-2816 GCA_044345075.1 Candidatus Nanopelagicales bacterium
GGAAGTGCGCAAGAAGGCCGGCAAGCTGGCCAACCTCGAGAGCCTGATCGGTACCGATCCGTTGCCCCAGTCGACCACCGGCATCGGCCACACCCGCTGGGCCACCCACGGAGGCCCCACCGACTCCAATGCCCACCCGCACGTAAGCGAGGACTCCTCAATCGCCGTGATCCATAACGGCATCATTGAGAACTTCGCCGAGCTGCGCGCTGAGCTCACCGCAGCAGGCGTCACCCTCTCGTCGGAGACCGATACAGAGGTCGCAGCTCACCTGCTTGCGGCCACCATGCCTGCCGCCGGTGGCAATCTCACCGATGCGATGCGCATGGTCTGCCAGCGACTCGAGGGCGCCTTCACCCTGGTCGCCATCGACAAGGCCCAGCCCAATCTCGTCGTCGCGGCCCGCCGTAACTCTCCGCTCGTCGTCGGGCTGGGGGAGGGCGAGAACTTCGTCGCCTCTGATGTCTCGGCATTCGTCGACCACACACGCAATGCCCTTGAGCTCGGTCAGGATCAGATCGTCACGATCACGCCCAGCAGTGTTGAGGTCATCACCTTCGAGGGTGGGCCGGCTGACGTCACGCCGTTCACTGTCGACTGGGATGCCTCGGCAGCAGAGAAGGGCGGCTACGACCTCTTCATGCTCAAGGAGATCGCCGAGCAGCCCAAGGCCGTGGCTGACTCCCTGCGCGGCCGCTTCGATGCCGACAATCGCCTGCAGCTCGATGAGATGCGTCTTTCTGATGCTGATCTGCGCGGCATCACCAAGGTTGTCGTCGTCGCCTGCGGTACTGCCTTCCACGCCGGCATGGTGGCGAAGTACGCGGTCGAGCACTGGACCCGCATCCCGGTAGAGGTCGAGCTCGCTAGCGAGTTCCGCTACCGCGACCCGATCGTCGGCCCTGACTCACTCGTCATTGCGATCTCGCAGTCGGGCGAGACTATGGACACCTTGATGGCACTGCGTCATGCGAAGGCTCAGGGAGCCCGCACCCTTGCCATCTGCAACACGGTGGGTTCCACGATTCCTCGCGAATGCGATGCGGTGCTCTACACCTATGCCGGCCCGGAGATTGCTGTCGCGTCAACCAAGGCATTCCTCACCCAGATCGTCGCGGCGTATCTCGTCGGTCTGTATCTCGCGCAGGTACGCGAGCAGATGTCTGCCGCCGATATCTCCGATGTGATGGAAGACCTCAAGGGCATGCCGCAGAAGGTCGATCTCGTACTCGACACCGTTGAGCCCGTGCGCGCGATTGCTCGTACCTTTGCGAACTCCAACTCGGTGCTCTTCATCGGCCGCCATGTCGGTTACCCGGTTGCCCTCGAAGGCGCACTCAAGCTCAAGGAACTCGCCTACATGCACGCCGAGGGCTTCGCGGCCGGAGAACTGAAGCATGGCCCGATCGCGCTGATCGAGGATGGCGTTCCTGTCGTCGTCATTCTTCCGTCACCGAGTGATCGCCTGCACGACAAGATGATCTCCGCGATCCAGGAAGTACGCGCACGTGGCGCCGTGATCATCGCGATCGCTGAGGAGGGCGACGAGAAGATCCTGCAGTTCAGCGATCACGTCATTCGGGTTCCGATCACTCCCTCGCTCATGCAGCCGCTCGTGTCGACCGTGCCATTGCAGGTCTTTGCCTGCGAGATGGCTACCGCCAAGGGCCACGACGTTGATCAGCCGCGTAACCTGGCGAAGTCGGTCACTGTTGAATGACGAGTTCACGGGGGGCCTGCCGGCGTCCGTGATCGGCATCGGCGTCGACATCGTCGACACCGAGCGCTTTGCCACCGTCATTGCGCGAACCCCGCGAATCGTCAGTCGCCTCTTCACTGAATCTGAAGCCCGCACTACTGATGGCGCTGATCGTTCTGCCGTCTCGCTGGCTGCCCGCTTCGCAGCGAAGGAGGCCGTAGCAAAGGTTCTCGGCGATACCCAAGGACTGGAATGGCATCACTGCGAGGTCGTAACCGATTCCTTCGGCAAGCCGTCATTGCGCATTTCCGGAACTGTTGCCCAGGCGGCGCTGGCTCGCGGTATCTCGTCGTGGCACCTGTCGCTGAGCCACGATGGCGGTCATGCCATTGCGTTCGTCGTCGCGGAAGGTGAGTCACATGCGTGAGATCTATACCGCCGATCAGGTCAGGGCGGCCGAGTCCGAGTTGATGACAACCCTTCCCGAGGGCGCCCTGATGCAGCGGGCGTCCTTCGGACTCTCGGTCATCTGCTCGCGCGTGCTGACCGAAGTCGCGGGTCGAGTGGCTGGCGCCCAGGTGCTGTTGCTCATCGGCGGCGGCAACAACGGTGGCGATGCGCTGTTCGCGGGTGCCTACCTGCGCGAGCGTGGTGCGGCCGTGACGGCCTTGCTGCTCACCGACAATCCGCATGCGGAAGGTATCTCGGCATTTCGTCGGGCCGGTGGCCGAGTCACGTCGTGGTCCGATGACTGCCTGGCCGATGTCGGCGATGCCGACCTCGTGATCGACGGGCTCGTCGGTATCGGCGGTTCGGGCGCATTGCGCGAACCGATGGCCGAATGCGTGCGAGTCGTCAATGCGCTCGCCAATGCGATCATCGCTGTCGATATCCCCAGTGGCGTGAATGCCGATACCGGTGCGGTCGAGGGGGAGGCGATCGATGCTGATCTCACTGTCACCTTCGGGGTCCTGAAGCCTGGGCTGCTGCTAATGCCGGGCAAGGAGTTCGCGGGCGCCATTCACCTGGTTGATATCGATCTCGACTCGACCTTGGGTGAGCCGATCGCTGCACTGCTCGAGGATGAGGATGTTGCAGAGCTCTTGCGGACTCCCTC
>JBIJBU010000062.1:0-10140 GCA_044345075.1 Candidatus Nanopelagicales bacterium
CAGCTGCGCGCTCGTGAGGTGCTCGTTCAAGCACTTCGCGGACTGCCCAGCACGGACGAGTCGATGCGACAGCTGCTGGCCAGCCTCGGCTCGCTTGCACGCAGTACGGCAACTAATGACGAACTCGTGCCGTTGCTCGCGCAGATTCGATTGGATGCGCTCAGCGGCAACCTGCTGAGGGCGAACCTGCCGGTCACCGTAGTTGCGACCGGCGCCACGAACTCCGTGGTGGTCAATGAGCCCGTAGCGCGAGTGCTCATCGATCAGATGTTCCCGACTGACACCTTGACGACAGGTGAAACCCCCCTGCCTCGGGTGGTGCTGGAGGCGGCCGGGGCTAGTGCGGGTTATGCGCTCAAGACCCGGCGCCAGCTGACTGACTCAGGGGTCGCGGTGATCGACGGTGGCGTATCCGAGACCGCATTGCGGGTCAGTCGTGTTCTCATCAACGCAGCAGTGCCGAGGTCTCGCGATCTCGGCTTCGCGATCGCTGAGTCCCTGGGCCTGCCGGAGGAAGCAGTGCAGGCAAGTACCGATTCGCCTGTTGACGTAATCGTGCGGCTAGGCGCAGATGTGGGCCTGACACCCTAGGTGTGAGAGGCTGCAGGCTCGGAATCAACGAAAAGGTGACACGTGACGGCAAGCCCTGAATCGGTACAGCTGGCAATCGCGGCAGCTCTGGCTGCCTCGGAGAAGCTCGCCGAGGACATCATCGCGATCGATGTCAGCGAGCATGTTGTCATCACCGATGTCTTCTTGATGTGCTCCGCTGCCAATGACCGCCAGGTCGCCGGTGTCGTCGACGCTATCGAGGAAGCCCTGCTCAAGCTTGGCGCGAAGACGTTACGTCGCGAGGGGGAGCAGGAGAACCACTGGGTTCTGCTCGACTACGGAGACATCGTGATTCACGTCCAGCTGGCCGAGGAGCGCATTCACTACGCCATCGAGCGCCTGTGGAAGGACTGCCCCCTGATCGCTCTGCCGGCGGAGGTCAACAGTCCGCGTAGCGCTCGCGCCTGATCGGTAGCGCAATGACATCGCCTCGTCGCCTCGTCTTCTGGAGGCATGGTCGTACTGAGTGGAACGCTCAGATGCGCTTCCAAGGTCAGACCGATATCCCTCTCGATGACGTCGGCCTCGCGCAGGCCGAGCGTGCCGCGGCAATGCTCGCCAGCCTTCAGCCGTCGATCATCGTCTCCAGCGATTTGATGCGCGCTCACCAGACAGCTAGCGCTCTGGCTCGGCTGGCCCGAGTCGAGGTTGCGACTGACACCCGGCTTCGCGAGACCTTTGCCGGTGAATGGGAAGGCCTGACGCGTGACGTGCTGGAAAGTCAGTACGGATCGGAGCTCGCCGCCTGGTCGGCCTTCTCCGACGTACGTCCGGGCGGCCATGGCGAGACCCGCATCGAGGTCGCCGATCGTATGGAGGCGGCAGTCCGCGATGGCCTCGTCGGACTTGAGCCGGGCCAGACGATGGTGGTGGCTACCCATGGTGGCGCGGCACGTACGGCGATCGGTCGGTTGCTGGGGTTGCCGCACGAGACTTGGGGTGCGCTCGGAGTGCTGACGAATTGCTCGTGGTCGGTGCTCGTCGAGAACGTGAGCGGCCAGGGAAATCCCTGGCGGCTGCAGGAGTACAACGCCGGCACGCTGCCCGAACCGGCTTTGGGCGACGACCGCTAGGGCGGAGTGAGTAAGTGGGCGACGACCGGTAGAAGCGGCAGGGGCCGATTTCACCCCGACTGCGCCGCTAGGTATGCTTTGGCTTCCCAATACGGGGCTGTGGCGCAGCTGGTAGCGCACCTGCATGGCATGCAGGGGGTCAGGGGTTCGAGTCCCCTCAGCTCCACGTGAGTGAGCATCCGGAGAAGAATCATCCCGTCGCGGGCATCGTTGCTGCCATCGTGCTCTCCGTCATTTTGGAGATCCTGTTCGCTGCCATGAATCCCGACAGCCCCGCCTGGCGCTTCTTGCCGTTCATGCTGCTGTGGGCCTTGATCTCGATCTACGTCTTTGGCATTCGCAAGGATTCCGATGATCACGCGGCGCACGACGCCCACGCACCCGCTGAGCACTAACTGCCCATGAGCGCAACCCGCATCACGCGTATTGCGCCCGTTTCCCCCGCAACCCGCATCACGCGTATTGCGCCCACTCCCAGCGGCTATTTGCACCTCGGTAACGCCGTCAACTTCGCCCTGATCAGCTTCTTGGCATCTCGCTGGGGTGCGGAGGTGGCCCTCCGGATCGATGACATGGACTCCACGCGAGCGCGTCCGGAATTCGTCGACGACATCTTCGCCACCCTCGACTGGCTGGGCATTTCGTGGTCCGTGGGCCCGCGGGATCGCGCCGAATTCGAGCGGGACTACTCGATGGCTGGCCGTACGGCGTACTACCGCTCACAACTCGAACTGCTCCGGGCGGCCGGTCTCCAGGTCTTTGCTTGCTCGTGCAGTCGCGCTGATTTAGCTGCCTCGCGCAGGTCTCGAGTTCGAGACTGACCGCACGGCTTTGAGGCTTCGGATCCCAGACCGCACGGTCGTAGAGATGGGCGCTACCGCCATGGATCTGCCAGCGGTGCATGGTGATGTCGTGCTGTGGCGTCGTGACGGGCTGCCGTCCTACCACTTGGTCTCTGTGATCGAGGACCGCGATCTGGGTGTCACCGACATCGTTCGCGGCTCGGACTTGCTGGAGTCAAGCGCACTGCACGCTTGGTTAGCCCCGTACCTCGATGCTCCGAATGTCGCGGAGGCGAACTACGTGCACCATGGGCTCATCGCTGACGATGACGGACACAAGCTCTCAAAGTCCCGGCTCGAATCCGGGCCATTGACACGCACGGCGGCAGAGCGCGCGCAGGTGCTCGAGATCGCCGAGCGTTTAGCCTCTGATGTGGGTTACTGAGCCGCGCGACAGATCGTGCGCAACAGGCTTGCGGGGTTCACGGCTGCTGATTCTCGACCGCTCTTCCAGTACTCGAAATGCAGGTGAACTGCTCCCGGTGAGCCACTGTCGCCCATCGTCCCGATGACCTGACCGGCTCGGACACTCTGCCCGCCACGCACGAACACATGCTGCATGTGGCCGTAGTAGTACTTGCTTCCGCTGCGGCCCTTCATCACGATCTGGAGCGCGCCGTTGCTCTGACGCTTGGTGCGGTTGATGTAGCCGGACTCGATGGCGAATAAGGGGGTTCCGCGACGCGCTGACAGATCCAAGCCGGCGTGCTTGCGGCGGCCGCGATCTGCGCCCCAGCCATCGCCGTAAGTGAAATTGCGCGTGGGGCAGATGCGGCCCTGGACCATGCGCGGAGCCTTGATGGTCTTGGCTCGGGCCTTGGCGCGCTTATAGGCGATTGCTGCCCGCTTGGCGGCCGCCCGCTGGGCTGCTGCTCTCTTCGCGGCAGCCTTCTTCGCGGCAGCCTTCTTCGCGGCGGCCTTCTTCGCGGCGGCCTTCTTGGCCGCCGACTTTTTGGTTCCTGCCTTTTTGGAAGCGGACTTCTTCGCGGCCGACTTTTTGGTTCCGGCCTTCTTCGCGGCGGCCTTCTTGGCCGCCGAATTCTTGGCAGCCGCCTTCTTGTTCTTGCCGGCCTTCTTCTTTCCCGGCTGATCCTTGGTCGTGACAACTGAGGTGGGAGCCGCGGCCGAGACCCCGCCTACGACGGGAGCAGCCGGCTGCGCGGCCATCGCGGCCGTGGGCAATGTCAATGCCCCGGCTACGAGGGCGGCTCCGCAGAGCCCTACGAGTGTGCGTCGAGCGCGCATGTCACCTCCCGGAAACCGTCTTTGTCACACCCACTGATGGTGGCCCTAGAGCATGGGGAGGATCATGCCCTTCACTGAAGAGTTCACAGTGAAGACTCCCTTGTCGGTGACATCGAGGATGTACACGGGCACCTTCAGGCGGTTGCCTGTCGAGGGGCGAATGCTGATGGTGCCAGTCGCGCCCTTGTAGTTCTTCGTGTTCTGCAGGGCCTTCAGCACGGGCGCGAAGCTCGTGCTCTTGGTCTGAGCCATCTTCGCGAAGAGCAGGTTCGCGGAGTCGTAGGTGAAGATTCCCCACACGCCCGGGTTCTTGTTGAACGCCTTCTTGTAGTCAGCTACATAGGTGGCAGCTTTGGCGCCGGGCATCTGGGCTGCCTCGGGCACGCCGCTGAACACGCAGCGCTCGGCGGCAACCGTGCCCGCCTCGGTCACGAAGGCGGCATCAACGTTGGCAAGGCCCATCAGGCACTTGGTCGGCAGCTTGGAGAGCACGAGGCGCTGCGCGATCTTGGCGCCTTCGGGGTAGTAGGTGCTGACGTAGATCAGGTCGGGGACGCCCTCGAATGCCTGGGCAACCTCGGCGGTGTAGTCGTTCTTGCCCTCCGTGATGGGAATGCTGGTGACGGTGGCGCCCTTGGCCCTTAGTGCCGAGGCCAGGCGATCGGCCATGCCCTGGGTATAGGTAGACGGGTCGACCAGCATGGCAACCTTCTTCGCGCCGATTGAGGTGGCGTAGGCCGACTCGATCGGGGAGATCTGGTTGTTCTTGGGCTGCACGGTGATGCCCATGCCATCGGTGTCGTTGGTCGACGTCATGTGCACGGGGACGATTCCGGCCTTGAGGTACAGCGGCAGATTCACGATGCCCACGGAGGAGTTGTACGGGCCGATCACCGCAACCGCGCCGGCCTTCTGCGCCTTGGTCACCATCGCCGCTGCCTTGTTGGGATCAGCCTGGTCGTCGAGCTCGACGACGCGAATCTTGCGACCCATGATGCCGCCCTTGGCATTGGCCTGGGCGACGGCGAGCTTGACGCCACGCAGCATGTCCTTGCCGTTGTTTGCCTGGGCGCCGGTCAGGGGAGCCTCGACGCCGATGACGATGTCGGACGAGGCCGCCTGCGAGGCGGGCGCCAGGGCGATGCCGGAGAGCACGAGTGCTCCGCTGACGGTGACGCTGGCGAGTGTGGTGGCGCGCATGATGACCCTTCGGTGGTGGACGTGGGCTCTAGTCTGCCCTATCGGTCTACGCCCGGCCTCAGGTCACCCCGATGGTCGCTCAAGGGCCATTAGGGCAGAAACTCATTCCTGGCGTGCTGGCCAGATCAGGGTTCCGAGTGTCAAGAGCACCCCCGCGACCAGGGTCGCCCAGATCCGATAGGGCGCGTTCACCTCAAATGACTGACCCTCGATGGCGAACAAAGAAATGACGGCGATGGTGATACCCGCGACAGCGATCGCGTAATGCGCTCGGACGAAAATCAAGGTCATCGTGGCCCCGGCAGCTGTGAGCACCGCCAGTTCATACGGGGAGTTTCCGGCCGTGAGCATCAAGGCGGTGACGAAGACGATGCCGGCGATCGTTCCGAGTATTCGATGCCAGGTCCGTTCCCAGGTCAGCTGGCGCCCTGGTCGCGCCACCCAGGCGACTGTCATCGGGATCCAGTACTCATGCGGCCAGCCCAGGAAGTGAGCGATGGCCGTGGCTACCACCATTACTACCGCCAGCCGCACCCCGTGGCGTACGAATTCGTCGTTCAGGTGAAGGTGGCTGCGCAGCCTGCTCGCGACCGAGGGATGTGCGGGCGGATGTTCATGCATCTGCTCCCGAGCTCCGATGGCATACATCGCGATAGAGGTCACGATCGTGACGAGTCCGCCGAGGAGTACGAGCAGTCCGGTAGTCACCGCGGCTCGGTCGTCGACAGGTGCACCCGCGAAGACCGCGTACATGACCAGAGTCAGACTGCCATTTCCCAGGCCGAGTCCGCCGAGCGCGCCGGCAAAGCCGCATGCCAGTGACATCGCGGCGACGATGAGCAGTTGCCAGTAGCCGGTACTCGACGCGAGCCCGCCGATGGTCGCTCCGATAGCCAGCCACAGGGCAGACCAGCTCATCGTGCGCAGATGCAGGCCGAACTTCTGCTGCGTGTCGATAAGTGAGGTGAACCAGGAGCCCACAGCTAGCGGCACCGCGTACGAAGTGTTGTCTGTGGCGATGCATAAGGCTGCCAGCAGCCCTGTGACAATTCCGGCGATTAGGGGTCGGCGCCAGTGGAGGTTCGCCTTTTCGATTCGCGTCGTGCTCGAGAGCACGCCCCTGATTGCCGACGACATAGGGGAATCCTGGTCCCTGCTCCCGAGTCCGGCTCACCGACCCGCCAATCGGCCACCTCGTAGGATGGTTACCTCATGAGCGAGCACCCGAATTCCGACAGCGCCCAGGCCGAGGCCGGCGGCTACGCACCTTCCGTTGAAGACGGGGGATACAGCGTCGTGGAGATCCAGGAGCGCTGGCTTCCGGTCTGGGACGAACTCGCGCCTTTCCGCTCCGGCCGTGCTGATGACCCGCGCCCGAAGAAGTACGTCCTCGACATGTTTCCCTACCCCTCCGGCGATCTGCACATGGGTCATGCTGAGGCCTACGCCCTGGGCGATGTCATCGCCCGCTACTGGGTGCAGAAGGGGTTCAACGTCATGCATCCCATCGGCTGGGATGCCTTCGGCCTGCCCGCGGAGAATGCTGCGATCAAGCGCAGCGCCGACCCTGTCGAGTGGACCTACGAGAACATCGCGCAGCAGAAGGCGTCGATGCGCCGATATGCCTGCTCATTCGACTGGGATCGCGTGTTCAACACCTGCGACCCCGAGTACTACAAGTGGAATCAGTGGTTCTTCCTCCAGATGTTCAAGCGTGGCCTGGCCTACCGCAAGGACAGCGCAGTCAACTGGTGCCCGACCTGCCAGACCGTGCTCGCCAATGAGCAGGTCGTCGGAGGTCTCTGTGAGCGTTGCGACTCCACCGTCACCAAGAAGAAGCTGAACCAGTGGTACCTGCGCATCACTGACTACGCCGACCGCTTGCTCGATGACATGCAGCAGCTCGAGGGTGGCTGGCCCGAGAAGGTCCTGCTGATGCAGAAGAACTGGATCGGAAAGTCAGTCGGCGCTGAGGTCAAGTTCGAGATCAGCGGCCGCGATGAGCCGGTCACCGTCTACACGACCAGGCCCGACACTTTGTACGGCGCGACATTCTTCGTCGTCGCCGCTGACTCCGAACTCGCCGCGGAGCTCGCCGCGGGCACCGAAGCCGAAGCAGAGTTCGCCGCCTACCTCGAGACCGTCAAGCAGATCTCGGAGATGGATCGTCTCGACTCCTCGCGGGCCAAGAGCGGCGTCTTCTTGCAGCGTTACGCCACGAACCCGGTCAATGGCGAGCTGATCCCGGTCTGGGCATCTGACTACGTGCTTGCCGACTACGGCACCGGCGCGATCATGGCCGTGCCCGCGCATGACCAGCGCGATCTCGACTTCGCACGCGCCTTCGATCTGCCGGTGCGTGTCGTGGTCGATGCAGGCGAGGATCCCGCGGTGACCGGCGTCGCCACCGCTGACGATGGCCCGCACGTGAACTCCGGCCCGCTCGACGGCTTGGGCAAGCGCGAGGCGATCGATGCAATCCTCGGCATCCTGCTCGAGCGCGGCACCGGCACGCCGGCCACCAACTACCGCCTGCGCGACTGGCTGATATCGCGTCAGCGTTACTGGGGCACGCCGATTCCGATCATTCACTGCGAGTCCTGCGGTGAAGTGCCGGTTCCCGAGGATCAACTACCGATCGTGCTGCCCTCGGCTGATGGACTCGACCTCAAGCCCAAGGGAACCTCGCCTCTGGGTGCCGCAACCGAGTGGGCGTCGGTGCCGTGCCCGAACTGCGGTGCCCCCTCGATTCGCGATACCGACACGATGGATACCTTCGTCGACTCGTCCTGGTACTACCTGCGCTATATCGATCCCACTGATGACACCCAGGCCTTTAGCCCGAAGCTCGCTGCCGAGTGGCTGCCGGTTGATCAGTACGTCGGTGGAGTCACGCATGCGATCTTGCATCTGCTCTACAGCCGCTTCTTCACCAAGGTGCTGCACGACATGGGTTTGCTCGACTTCACCGAGCCCTTCACCCGACTGCTGAACCAGGGCATGGTCGTTATGGACGGCTCGGCGATGAGCAAGTCACGCGGCAATATCGTGCGGTTGTCCGATGAGCTCGCCGTGCACGGCGTCGACGCGATCCGCTTGACCATGGTGTTCGCCGGTCCGCCGGAGGATGACGTCGACTGGGCCGATGTCTCGCCGTCAGGCTCAAAGAAGTTCCTCGCTCGCGCCTGGCGACTGTCCGGCGACGTTACCAGCGAGCCGGGCATTGATCCGTCCACCGGTGATCTCGCTTTGCGCAAGATCACCCACAAGGCGCTTCACGACGCCGAGCTGGCCATCGAGAGCTTCCGCTTCAACGTGGCGGTCGCCAAGGCGATGGAACTCGTCAATGCCACGCGCAAGGTGATCGACACCGGTGCCGGGCCCGCTGATCCTGCTGTTCGCGAAGCCGTCGAGGCCGTCGCCATCATCTTGTCCCTCGTGGCTCCGTATACCGCTGAGGACATGTGGGCACGTTTGGGCCATCAGCCGTGCGTGGCGCTCGCCGGCTGGCCGATCGTCGATCCCGCACTGCTTGTCGAGGATTCCGTCACGTGCGTTGTGCAGATTCAGGGCAAGGTGCGCGATCGCCTCGACGTATCACCTGACATCAGCGAGGCAGATCTTCGGCAGCAGGCCCTCGCCCTGCCGGGCGTCGTGGCTGCACTCGAGGGTCGCAGCATCAAGACCGTCATCGTGCGCGCGCCCAAACTCGTAAACATCGTCCCCGAGTGATTCGTGGGTCAGCGCGTTGCGGTGGTCACTGATTCCACCTCGTATCTGCCCCGAGGCTGGGCCGCCGATCTGTCCATCGCGGTGGTTCCGGTGCAGGTCATCGTGGGTGGCCAACCACTCGATGAGACCGACGACGACCAGGCGCTGCAGGTCGCTGATGCGTTGACTTCATTGCAGCCGGTCTCGACCTCTCGTCCGTCGCCGGAAAGATTTCTTCAAGCCTTTCGCGCAGCACAGGTGGCAGGTGCCACCGAAATTGTCGTGGCAACCCTCTCCTCGTCGATGTCAGCCACCTACGAGTCGGCGCTGCTTGCAGCTCGTGATTTCCCCATCCCGGTGACCGTGATTGATAGCGGAACCATCGCCATGGGTCTGGGCTTTGCCGTGACCGCAGGCGCGAAGGCAGCACGCGCGGGGGCGAGTGCTGACGGCGTGGCTCGGGTTATTGAGACGTCTGCGCGATCGGCGACTGTGCTGTTCTACGTCGATACCCTGGAGTACTTGCGTCGAGGAGGTCGTGTGAGTTCCGCGAAAGCGGTCATGGGTCAGGCTCTGCAGGTCAAGCCGATCTTGCACGTCGAGCACGGCCGGGTAGAACCTCTCGAGAGATTGCGCACGGCGGGTAAGGCCCTCGCTCGTCTCGCTGAGCTCGCAGTCACGGCAGCTGGTGGCCATGCATGCGATATCGCCGTGCAGCATCTGGGTGCACCTGATCGCGCGGCGGCGCTCGCGGAGCAGCTACAGGTCGCACTTCCGACGTGCGAGGTCATCGTGTGCCCGGTGGGCGGGGTGGTCGGCGCGCATGTCGGCCCAGGCATGGTCGCTGTGGTGGTGTCGCCTCGCGTTCTTTAGTTCGTCCACACCCCGTCACGTCGTCCACAGCTTTCCGGTGATGCCTCTGAGCTCGATTCGCGTTTCTTAACGTGATCGGGTGATTCTCGGACGCCAGCAAGCTCAGTCGGTACGCATGGATGTCGACGAACGACTTCGACGTCTCGCCGCAGGTTGGTCACCGACACCTGTCGCGCCTCTGGAGGCGCAGCCATCGGTGGAACCCGTTGCACCGATGAGTGCAGGTCACTGGAGCCGGCGCTCGTGGCGTGCATTCGTGTTGCTGCTCGGCGCGATCGCACTCGGTGGTGGCTGGCTGTGGTGGCAGGGGCAGCCACGTGAAGTGACGGCAATTCCGGGCGCATCGGTCTTGCCGCACGACGCGTCTTCCGTGGTGACCGGTGAAGTAGTCGTGCACGTCGGCGGAGCAGTGAAGAGACCAGGACTCGTCCGTTTGGAATCAGGGTCACGAGTCGCCGATGCCATCGAGAAGGCCGGGGGTGCCAGATCACCGCGGTTCCTCGAGAGCGTGAACCTGGCCCGAGTGCTCGTCGACGGTGAGCAGATCATGCTCGGACAACCGTCGACATCCGCCGATTCGGGGA
>JBIJBU010000214.1:0-2784 GCA_044345075.1 Candidatus Nanopelagicales bacterium
GCATGACGAGCTACTCGATCGCTCCCAGCTTCTCGAGATCCTGTCAAGCGAGTCCGACGACGACTTCATCGCCGAACTGACCGACTTTCGCGTGACAGTCCATGGCAATGTCGCCTGGAGCACGCATCGCAACCACGAGGTGTACACGCCCGCCCTGGGAGAGCAACTTCAGCTTGAGTTCTTGGAGACAGTCGTGCTCGTTCGCCGTGACGGACGCTGGCTTATCGATCGCTACCACGCGACGCGGCTCTTCCCCGCGACGATGTAGAGCAGCAACCTCGGCTGCTCCGCCTCACCGTTCCCCTTTAGCCGTTAACGACTTCTACCGAGCGGCAGGGTAAGTACCGCTGGATCAGCGGCGCGGTGTACGAGATGCACAGTGACGGCTGGGTGCGACGTCAATCCATCGGAGTTCGGCAGGATGAGTGGTGACCACGCTGCGCGAATCGTCAGGCGCAGGCGTGATCCGCAGCCCAATTCGCGGGCGCAGAACCTGAAGTCAGTGATGTCAACTTCGTTCTCCTCGCCGGGAACCAGCGGCTGCGGAGCTCCCCCGCGGTCGCGCAGCGAAAGTCGGATCAGGTCACTGGACAGGAAGATTGCCTGGCCATCGGGCCTGACTTCGTGCAGCAGGATTGACAGGTCGGCGTCATCGGCATCCGGAATCACACGCAAACGCAGCGCCGGTTTGCCGGTGAGCGTGAGGGGATCGACCAGCGGAGCGCTGTGGTAGACCACACCCTCACCATCGACTGACACCGTGAATAGTTGATTGGTCGGGTCGTTGCCACCTTGGGTCATGAGCAAGCTGTTGTACGCGAGAGCGAAAAGTGGATTGTCCGGTGCAGCGCCTGGACGCGGCTCAAGTTCCAGTCGCCGGGTGCGCGGGTCCGCCGGGTCAAGGCGGATGCTGTAGTCCGGACCATCACCGGGGTCGGCTGCGAGCCATCCCGAATGAAACACGTCGTTGGGCCCGGCCGTCGACACCGGGTACACGGCTTTCGTCGTCATGGTCGCCTCGCCCAGTGCAGCGGCTGACCGCCACTCCTCCGCACCCGCCACGTAGTACACGATGCGGTCGGTCAGCAGGTCAGGCGCAGGCTCGCCGAACAGCACGTGACGGAACCAGTCAGTGCGCAGTGTGCGGAGATCAACCTTGGCAGCCTCTCCGAAGTGCAGGTCACCGACCACGTTGTGCCCAGAGTCAGTACCCGCGTGATCCCATGGTCCGATAAGCAGATGACTTGCAGCGCGCGTGTCGGCAGGAGCAAGCTGCTCGAATCGCGCCCAGTGATGCAGCGTGCCGGGGAGGCAGTCGTCATGGACCCCGCTCACGGTGAGCACCGGCGCCGAGATCAGGGCGACCTGATCGTTCGAGGCGTAGTACGCGTCCCAGGCAGGCCCCACATCGGGGGTCTCCAGGAAGCCACGCAGCGGTGCGTCGTAGGTCACCCCGAAGGCCTCCGCCGCTGTCCAGACCGGTCGCCCTTCGTCGATGGCATCGTTGATCTCCTGCACCCAAAGTCCGTTGTCAGCCCCGGACAGTGCGTAATTTGCCCTGCCCCGCACCATTGCGCGCCACTTTGCTTCGTAGACGTTGGCAATGCCCCCTCGGGGGATGTCGATGGCCGTTGCAAATGCTGCCGCGGGAGACGCCGCCGAAATCGCCGGGTGACCGGTTCCCAGCATTAGCCACTGGTTCTGGCCGGTGTAGGAGCCGCCGTAGAGCACCACGCGGCCGTCACTCCACGGCTGCTGCACGATCCACTCGATGAGGTCATAGCCGTCCTGAGCATCGTGGACAATCGGGGCGAACGTGCCCTCGGAATCGCCTCGCCCTCGAACGTCCGCAACTACGTAGGCGAATCCTCGGCTCGGGAAGTATTGACCCTCGGCGTGAGCCGTTTCGACCGTATAGGGCGTCAGTTCCACCACCGCAGGCACGAGAGCCTTGGCACCGCGTTGGAGATACACAGCGGCATTTAGCCCGACACCGTCACGCATCGGGACGGACTGACGGACGAGCCTCACACCGTGCGACGGGCCGAACTCGATCTCGGTGCTGCTTGAGACGGGCATCGACACTCCTGAAACTCACCTGGATCTACATAAGAATCTTCTACTGTGACCGCACTCTACTAGCGGCTCTCGGCAATCTCATGCGATTCGACGATGCGATCGCCACTAGATCCTGTGTCAACCAGGTGACGATGCCGCCAATAAAGCTGACGAACTTAACTCTTGCGGCTTACCCGCCGCGAGGGAATCAGCTCGGTCATCGCTTCGATGATCCCCAAGCAAGCCAGCGCTGAGATCGGCAAGCCGCGGGCGTCGCTGCGCCGCACCAACTCGGGATGCGATCGATCACGCAGGTTGTAACCCACTTCGAGTGCTTCGATACTCCACACGATGTCAGCCGCTGTCAAGCCCGCGCGAAGTCGACGACCGGAATAGGCGATCATCTCCTCCAGCATCCCGCCGAGCACTCGGACGTATTCCGCGTTGGCCTTTCTCTCCGCTCGCCGAATCCGCTTGGGGGCGACAAACGCTGAAAGGCCAGCTGCCAGCGAAAGCTCTACGGACTCACGCGGCTGCGCAGCGTCCGCCAACATCGCGTTCACGACTTCTGCAAGTGGCAGACCCGCTGCCATCGCAGCACCGATCGCTTCTCTCGCTCGCGCTTCCCACGGGACGGCCACTCTGCGCATGATCCGGTTGAGTAACTCATCTTGGAAGGCTGTCTGGCTTTCCCAGATTTGGTAGGCGGCTCCCGTCGTCATCGAC
>JBIJBU010000063.1:0-10106 GCA_044345075.1 Candidatus Nanopelagicales bacterium
GCTGCGGCAAGTGCCTTCTGCCACACCTTGGCGAGTGCAGCGCGATCAACCGGGGTACCGAGGCTTGCCGGGTAGGTGTGAGCTGCCCACACGTCGACGGGCCAGCCGTACGCCTTCAGCGCGGCAAGGTACTTCGGATAGAAGGCCTTGAACGGCCCGCCGAGTCGAGTGCCGGTGCTCGGAGCAACAACGGTCGCCGCCGGGTCGATGCGCTTGATGATGTCGTAGGCACGCTTGGTGAGGTCGGCCATGTCCTGCGGGCTGCCGGTCGAGAAGGTGGCGAGGTTCGCCTCATTCCACGGCTGGTACGAGGTGATCTTGCCCTTGTAGCGAGTAACGACCTGCGTGACCCAGTTGTCCCACCAGGCGAGATCACGCGGCATGCCGGCAGCACCCGGCTGCGGCAGAGCTGTCGGAGACGGATCATCGGTGGCCCATGCGGGTGTGCCCGCGAGCACCATCAAGATGTCGTTGACGCCCTTGGCCTGCGAAGTCGCAACGGCAGTGTCGAGCGCTGTCCAGTCGAAGACTCCCTGGCTGCGCTCGATATTCGCCCACGAGGTGCGGTTATCCCACAGACGCAGTGAGCCGAAGCCGATGGTGGGCCATTCGCCGAACTCGGCGTTGTAGACATGCATGCCGAAGAGGGAGTCCTTGACGACTGTGCCCTTCGGGGTTTGCGCTGCCTGAGCAGGAGTGGCGATCGCGAGGCCGGTGAGGAATGTTGCCGAGGCAGCGATCAGAGCAAGAACACGGTGATGGGTGCGTAATGACATGCCCCCATCGTGCCATTAATCGGTGAAGGCAATTGCCACCAGGGTGACGTCGTCGCGTGTCCAGTCCGTCGCTCTTTCGCGCATCGAGGCAAGAATTCGCTCGAGGGTCTCCTCAGGTTCACTTCGGATCTCGGCGGGGATGGACAGCAATTCGATGAGGAGATCCTCCGCCTCCACAGCCGTGCCCTTGAGCGTGGTGCCTTCGATCAGTCCATCGGTGAATCCCACCAGTGCATCACCCGCGCGAGTTGATGTCTGCATGCTCGACCACTCGGCATCGAGCGTCGAGAGCAACGGTCCGGTTGGCTCGAGCGCTGTGGTGACACCATCGGCGTCGACAAGCAAAGCCGGGTGATGCCCGGCGTTGGCCCAACGAATTTCGTGCACGTGGGAATCGATCACCATGACAAGAGCCGTGGCGAAGGTGCGCGAGCCGCGAAGTGCCTGATGCGCCAGTCGGAGAGCGCCATCAGGCTGAGCGCCTGAAGCCAGCGCGGAGTGCAACAGCGTGCGCACCTGGAGTGCCATGACACCGGCCGGAGCACCGTGCCCGGCGATATCACCGATGACGACCGCGATGCGACCGGCCGGGCATGCGATGACATCCCACCAGTCTCCAGCAATGACGCCCTCGGCAGATGACATGCGACCGCTCACTCGCACCCCTGGAGGTAGCTCAAATGTGGCAGGCAGCATTGCGCTCCGCAGTGAATCAGCGACAGGAGCATCCTGCGTTAGTCCGGTGCGCGCTTCGCGCGCCTCGTCGATCTCGCGCACGAGTCCGCGTCGCAGTGCCTCAGCATCAAGTGCGACGGATTCGAGTTCCGGTGGGCCGGTGGCCGCGATCGGATGCAGGTGACCGGGTTCATCAGCAGCCTGTTGCAGATCACCGCGAATGCGAGTCAGCGGATGGAGAACCCAGCGACGAAGCCCTAGGTAGTAGGCGAGCAACAGAGCAAGCACGAGTAGCCCGGAGAGAAGCAGCATCCCGCCAAGCACACGCAGGAAATCGACAAGAGTGTCACTGGCCTTGAGACGTCGATCATCGACAGCCTCCTGCAGTTCCTGGGTGGCTTGAGTCATTGCACCGTACGTCGACCAGGCCGTCTTGGAGTTGGTGATCTCGCGGGCCTCCATTGAGTCACCTGCCTCCATCGCCACGAGCACCGGCGCGCCATCAGCAGCGACCCAGGCATTCTGGGCATTGAGGGAGAGCTCAGCTAGCGGACGAATTTCCGGCGCAGCGTCGAGCTTGACGATGATCTGGTCGATGAGAACTTCGGCGCGTTCGATTTGGCGCACGTAGTCCCTTCGACTGGCATCACGATCAAGCAGGACGTAATCGGAGAGCGAAGCGGATGCGCTGACCTGCGCGAGTACGAGTGCCTCGACAGCATCGGCGGCAGGCGTGATGCGCGCTCGAATTGCATTGCTCGTGGCGTAGGTAGCGGTGAACTGGATGAGCACGATCACCGTGGCGACCACTACGCCAATCGCTCCGAGAATGGCCGCGGTGAGGGCGCGTCGTCTCAGGCTCATGCTGACACCGTAGTACGCCATTTGTGAGGCCACCGCTCGGATCATCGTGCACCCCACACTCGAATCGGTATTCCGAAGTCTCCGAGTGCGAGAGGCTCAGACGCGCAGGATCGAATGCGTTGCTCTCAGTGCCTACTGGTTGATCGGGTACATGCGTTGGGCGATCTTCACCAGCTCATTGCCACCGATGGAACTGCCCCTGAGAGTTTCGATCCACACCTGGGTGTGACGCAGGTAGGAGTTTCCGGGAGGGAAGATCACTGCGAGGTGGCCCCCGTACCGTGCGACATCCTTGAGCGAGCAGCCCTTGCCGGGTGGCGGGCAGTAGGCCTGGACTGTGGCCTTCGCACCCTTGATCGTTGTCGTGAACACGGTCGGTCCCTGGCCGATGTCCTGGCAGATCGGATTGCCTTCGGTGATGGAGAACTGACGGCCCTTGCTGGTGCCATAGACGGTGTCGAAGGTCGCCTCAGCGGAGCAGCTGGCGTCGCCGGCATCGCCGTTGAACCTGGTTTGCTTGAGTCCGTTCGTGTACGTCGGCTGGTACACCGTGTACGAGACACCCACCTGGAAGTCGGCGTAGTTGTTACCGGAGCCCATCGCCTGCGCTGGGCCGGCTGCGAGCGCGGTAAGTGCGAATCCAGCCGCTGCGGCAATGGCAAGAACGTTCTTCTTCATGATGCTCCTTAGTGTCGCTGCTCAGACTCGTCGGTCATGTAGTGATTGTGCCTCAGGGAGTCATGGCGATGGTGGACAGAAAGCGCGCGCCGAGGTCTAAGTCTCCGTCGATCTGCACGCGAGCGCGCCAGGCCGTGTCGTCGGCGCTCACGCGACCGCATGTGCGTGCAAAGAAGTCAGGCCAGGTCATCGAGATGGTGGTGATCTCTGAAGATTCGCCCAGTGAGATCGACTCTCCGATGTCAGAGAGCACGATGCACACCGAGTCGAGGGCGCTCTTCTCTAGCGCGGTCCAAGCAGCCTCGGCGCCATCGATCAACTGTCCTCGCACAACTCGGCCTGCGACGGAATCCCAGCCCTCGTTGATGCCCACGGCCACTCGCATGTCCTGCAAGTGCGCCCACGAGTCAAAGATGCGACGACTCAGTTGGCGCCCGATCGGGGTCTGCTTGCCGAAGAAGCCGGGAACGAGTGCGTCGAGCTCGTGCGGACCAGCCTCGATCTGCGCCATCCGCCGTTCGGTGGTGTCGCGAAGCTCGGCGATGACCTCCTCCTGAGGACGTCCGCGGCGTGCATCGACGCCGATTTCCGTGAAGCGGCTGAGGTCGCGATCGACCCAGGGCAGCGAATCCCAATTCGGCTCGTGATCTGGGCGAGGATCATCAAGGAGCACCTGCTCGATGTCGATGAGGTGGGCGACCATGTCGGCGACTGTCCAGCCGGTGCAGGCGGTCGGTGTTGCCCATTGCTCGGCGGTGAGGCTCGCACCGAGATCGGCAGCGTCATCGAGCACGCCGCAGTCAATGGCCACCAATTCATCGAAGGTCGTCATGGCCACACAGTAGTTCGCGTCGTAGGCTCGCGGTATGGCAACACGTGTGGCATTGATCCAGTTGCGCTGCGACTCGGCTGAACCGATCAGCGATCGAATTGATCGTGCATTCGCGATGGTGCGCGAAGCTGCCTCGCGTGCCGACCTCGTTGTATTGCCTGAGCTCTGGAACACCTGTGCCTTCGACCTGCCTGCCGCTCGCCAGGGTGCTCAGCCGATCTCGGGCCCGCTGGTGACAGGCCTCGCTGTTCTTGCCCGGGAACTCGGTATCTGGATTCACGGTGGTTCACTGGCAGAGCTCACCGATGATTCTGTTCGTCATAACACCAGCGTGCTCTTCGATCCCCACGGTGATCTCGTCACGACCTATCGAAAGATCCACCTCTTCGGCTTTGCCGAAGGTGAGCGCACCGTGATGTCTGGTGGTGATGAGCTCGTGGTCATTGACACTCCGCTGGGCACCACTGGCCTAGCCACCTGCTACGACCTGCGTTTCCCCGAACTCTTTCGCGCGCTGACTGATGCAGGTGCCACGGCTTTTCTGGTGTCATCCGGCTGGCCGTTGTCGCGCATTGAGCACTGGGACATCCTCACGCGCGCACGTGCGATCGAAGATCAGGCCTGGGTGATTGCATGCAACGAGGTAGGCACTCAAGGTGCTGACAACGTCGTACTCGGCGGCCACTCCGTGGTGATTGATCCCCGCGGCACGGTGATTGCTCAGGCAGGGCAGTCCGAGGAAATCCTTTATGCCGAGATCGATTCCGAAGCACCAGGTCGCTGGCGTGCCGCATTCCCGGCTCTCGACGATATTCGCATCGGTACCGAACGCGTCTAACTGAGGGCGAGGGCTTTCGCCTTACCGATCACGATCACCGGATTTCGGTCGGGATCCAGCCAGTCCATGATTCGACGCATGGTGTCCTCGCTGATCGAGATGCACCCTGCGGTGGGCTCACCTTTTGATACATGAAGAAAAATGCCACCACCTGCTCGTGTGTCTGCGGGCTCATCAGTGCGTCGGATTCCGCGCGCATTTGTCGTGATGGTGCCATCGGGCAGGTTGTAGTCCAGAACTGCGACGTAGTTGTATTGCGGGCCCATTTTCCACAGCCGTTCGACGTATCTGCCGTATGACGCCCAGCTCACCGGCGCCGTCTGGAAGACGTTATATGTAGCGGGCACCTTCGGGTTGTAGGTCCAGGCATCGTCTCGGTCGACCTGCACGTACGGAAGTGACGTACCTGGATTTGCCTTGCGACCGAAACCCGCGGTGATTGCATAGGTGCCGGCGGGAGTCGTGTTCGTGCCCTGCCTTCGCTTCGCACCGGGGACGATTCCGCGAGCACCCACGTATGCGGGCACATTCGTCACTACGGTGACCCAGCGACCATCAGGCGACTTTTCATACGCGCTCAGCAGCGCGCGAGTGGAGCGGTAATCGGTACTCGTGACGATGATGACTTGTTCCGCATCAGCGGCACCGGGCAGGTCGCCGGGTGTGACGGCTGACGCGGTGGGCGAGAGAGCGACTGCTGCTGCGAGAACGATGAGCGCAGTGACCCCTCTAGCGATTGTCACGCTCGGCCAGACGCGCCAGTCGATCGTTGTAGGCGTTCAGCTCGACATCGCCGTCACGATCAGCCTGGCGATCCTTACGCTTGGCCTCACGGTCATCACTGCGCGACCACTGGAACGCAATCGCCAGCAGCACCATGACACTCGGAATCTCCGCGATACCCCAGGCGACCTGGCCGCCGTTAAGTGAATCGGCGAGTGGATCAGTGATCCAGTCCGGGCGCACGATGCCGTACCACTCAGGCGCGATCGGGGTCGTGCCCATCATCAAGATGACGGCGAAGAAGGCGTGCACCGACATTGAGAGCAGGAGCAGAAGCAGTCGACCCCAGTACGGCAGCGGCTTCGGCCTTGGATCGATGCCGATGATGACCCAGTAGAAGAGGTAGCCGGAGAGCAGGAAGTGCACCTGCATCACGATGTGCCCGACGTGGCTGCCCATCAGCCAGCCAAAGGCGGGTGTCAGGTAGAGCCCGTATAGGCCGAGCACGTACACGATGAACACGTAGAACGGGTTCGTGAGAATTCGGGTGACCCAGCTATGCAAGAACCACATGAGCCATTCGCGCGGGCCACGCTCGGGGCCGGTCGAGGGCTTGAGGGCTCGCAACGCCAAGGTTGCCGGGGCACCCATCACCAGCAGGATCGGACCGAGCATGGTCAACGTCATGTGCTGCAACATGTGCATGCCGACGCTGACATTGGCGTAGATCGAGATGCCGCCGTTGGTGCACCACAGCACAACGATCAGGCCGAGGAACCAGCTAATCGCGCGCCCGATGGGCCAGGAGTCACCGCGCTTGCGCAGGCGCAGCATGCCGCCTAGGTACAAAGCACCAGCGATCAGGACCATGGTGAAGAAGAAGGGCTCCAGGCGGAAGCCACCGAGTACTGATGAAGCTGTGGGTGCATCGGGATACCGGTAGCCGAGTAGTGACTCGCCGTAACTGGGCAGCTCGACGTTCAGGCGTGGAGGTGCGGTCTGCGACAGGGCGACACCAAGACCGAGAGCAATAGCCATTACGGAGAGCTCTAGCCCGGCGATGCGCGCGAAGATCGATCGGCCTGATTTCGTACCAGTGGTGGATGAGATGCGTCGACGAATGAGCAGTGCGATCACGCCGAGAGCCACGATCAGTGTGGTCTTGATCAACACCAACTGGCCGTAGCCGGTAGTGACGATCTGGTCGAGAGTCTCGAGCCGCGTGTAGGCATTTGCGACTCCGCTGACGGCGAGCAGCACCAAGCTGCTGCCGGCGATGACTCCGAAGCGCTGGATGGACCGGGTCAGTGGAATATCGCCACGCACGGCATGCAGGGCGAGTGCGAGTAGCCCGCCGATCCACAAGGTTGCGGCAGCGATGTGCGCAGCGCCCGCTGTCATGGCGAGTGCGTGATCGCCGAGCCCCGCTGCGTGCCCGCCGAGCGCCGGCAGTATCGCGGCGAGCAATGCCAGGATCAGCCACGCGGCACCTGAACCGACCGTGTAGGTCGCCGCGCAGGCCGCCGAGACGACAAGCGCCAAGATCGCCATGCCGAACAGCGCGCGTGTGGTCGGAAGATCAAAGGCGTAGGTGGTGAGCACATCAGGACTGATCGCCTCGGAAAACTGAAGTCCGAGCACATTGCCGACGACGAACACGCTCTGCGCAAGCGCGAGCAACGCCCACACCAGGGCAGCGACGGCCGCTCGAATGAGATCACTGCGGCCCGCGCGCGAGACTGTGCCGTCCTTGCCGGAAGGGTCGAGCACCACGGCGGCGAGCAGGAAGCCGATGGTGACGACAGCGGCGATATCGGTGAGGGTGCGCAGCACTGGAGTACCCCAGCCGATCAGGCCGCCGACGTCAGGAAGGCCTACCGGCGGTGCCTCGTAGGTGCCGCCACCGATCACGAGACCAACAGCCATAGCCGCGACCGCCAGCACGATGAGTGCGGGGGCGAGCAGGGCGATCGGGGAGCGCTTCATCGCTTCCGATCATAGGTCTCGCTGTGAAACTGTCAGAAGGAGTCTTCGGCCAGTTCCATCACGTCGAGAGTCGTCGCCTCAGCCACTGCACGCTCACCGGCGATGAGGGGAAGGCGATTGCGTGCGAACCAGCGCGCGGTCTCGATCTTGCCCTCGTAGAACAGGCGATCACGCTCGGAGACCTCGCCCTTCAGCGCCGCGCTGGCCACCTCGGCTTGGCGCATCAGCAGCCACCCGATCATCAGATCGCCGGAGCACATCAGAAGGCGTGTGGTGTTCAGACCCACGCGGTAGATCTCCTGCGGGCTAGCCTGCGCGGCCATCGCCCACTGACCCATGACGCCAACAATTGCCTGGACGTCTTCCAGTGCCTTGCCCAGGAGCTCGCGCTCGACGGCGAATGCTCCTGAGCCGTCATCACCCTTGACTGTCTCGGTGATCTGCGTGGCGATGTAGAACAACGCCTTGAACTGATCCTTGACCATCTTGCGGAAGAAGAAATCCAGACCCTGGATCGCCGTGGTGCCCTCGTAGAGGGTGTCGATCTTGGCGTCGCGGATGTACTGCTCTGCCGGGTAGTCCTGCAGGAAACCGCTTCCGCCATATGTCTGCAGTGCGACCGCGAGCATCTCGTACGAACGCTCGGAGCCCACGCCCTTGACAATCGGCAGCATGAGGTCGTTGATGCGCACGGCCATGTCGAGATCGACGTCGGCATTGCCGGCCTCGGCCATCTCGACCATGTCCTGCCAGTAAGCGGTGTACGCGATGAGTGCGCGCATGCCCTCGGCGTAAGACTTCTGCAGCATCAAGCTGCGGCGTACGTCGGGGTGATGCGTGATCGTCACGCGCGGTGCGGTCTTGTCCATCTGCATCGTGAGATCGGCACCCTGCACGCGAGTCTTCGCGTAGTCGAGAGCATTGAGGTAGCCGGTCGAGAGCGTGGCAATTGCCTTGGTACCCACCATCATTCGCGCGTACTCGATGACCTTGAACATCTGTGCGATGCCATCGTGCACATCACCGATGAGCCAGCCGATCGCCGGCTCCTTCTCACCGAAAGTCATCTCGCAGGTGGTGGAAACCTTGAGACCCATCTTCTTCTCAACGTTGGTGGCGTACACGCCGTTGCGTCCGAGAATTTCTCCGGTCTCGAGATCAACGAAGTACTTGGGGACGAGGAAGAGCGAGAGTCCCTTAGTGCCGGGGCCTGCGCCTTCCGGGCGCGCGAGAACGAGATGCACGATGTTGTCGGCCATGTCGTGCTCGCCCGACGTGATGAAGCGCTTGACGCCCTCGATGCTCCATGTTCCGTCACCGTTGTCGATTGCCTTCGTGCGTCCGACGCCGACATCGGAACCCGCATCAGGCTCGGTGAGCACCATGGTGGCGCCCCATCCGTTGTCGATCATCAACTGCGCCCAACGCTTCTGGTCAGCATTGCCGAGACTGTCGATAATGCTGGCGAAGCCGGGGCCTGACATGAACATGAATGCCGCGGGGTTAGCGCCGAGCAGGAGTTCGCTCGCAGCCCAACGCAATGACGGCGGTGCGCCGGTGCCACCGAGGTGCTCGGGAAGATCCAGGCGCCACCACTCGGAGTCCATCAATGCCTTGAAGCTCTTCTTGAAGCCCTCAGGCATGACCACGGTTTTGGTGGCAGGGTCGTAGATGGGAGGGGTGCGATCAGCCTCGGCGAAGGACTCCGCCAGTGGGCCGGTCGCCAGGCGGTCGACCTCGTGGAGGATCTCGCGGGCGGTGTCGACATCCATCTCGGCATAGGGCCCCGAGCCCATGCGCTCACCGGCGCCGAACACCTCGAAGAGGTTGAACTCGAGATCGCGGACATTGCTCTTGTAGTGAGACATGTTGATTCCTCATTCGTGGTTACTCGCCAGTAACAACATGATGCCCGCCTTTGGTTGCCTTTGCAAGCACTATGAGGAAGGAGGGAACTGGCTTTGCCCCGTGACTTAGGAACAATGTCCCCATGACCGCGTCGTGGAGCACCTCGGTGACCCCGGTGGCGCCGCCTCGTGCGGCGAACCCCCGGCTCCGCTTCCTTATCTATGCAGCCACGGTGACCGGCATCTGGTCAGGCCTGCTCTGCCTGCTGGTCTTCGGAATCGGCCACCTGGCCAATGTGAGCTTTGTTGTCGAACAGCCCGATGGCTCCATGGCGCCCATTCAGTGGTTTGTCGTGCTGTTCCTGCCGCTGGTGATCGCACTCGTCGCCGCGCTGCTTGCCTCGCTCATGCGCGGTCGCGCTCATGCCGGGCGCATCGTGTTCTGGTTGGGCACGGTGATCGCGATCGCAAGTGCTTACGGCCCGCTCGCGCAACCGATCGGCTGGTCATCGCGCATCCTTCTGTTGCTCATGCATGCGATCACCTGGGCACTCGTCGTCCCGCAACTCGCACGCATTGTGGGCGATTCCGAACCGGGGGCCTCCGTTGACCGCAGTGAGTGAGATCCCGCATCGTTCGCTTGCCGTAGCCGTCGTCGTCGCAATGCGACCGCGTCAATGGCTCAAGAACGTTCTTGTCTTCGCAGCACCGCTTGCCGCGGGTTCGATCTTCGAGCCTGACGTGCTCGTGCCGTCACTCATTGCCTTCGTCGCGTTCTGCCTGATCTCGAGTTCGACCTACATCATTAACGACCTGCGTGATGTCTCCGCAGATCAGCAGCATCCGAGTAAGCGATCACGACCAATCCCCGCAGGTCATCTGCCGCG
>JBIJBU010000064.1:0-10063 GCA_044345075.1 Candidatus Nanopelagicales bacterium
CGGTTTCGGGGATGCCATCGCCGTTCGCGTCGGGCGCGTCTGCCACGCCGTCACCGTCGGTATCGAGGACGTCGGTCGCCGGCACGATGATGCAGGTCTGCGGGCTGTAGAGCGATTGGATCGCGTCGACCTTCGCCGAGATTCGGTAGCAATTCTCGCCGGGCTTCGCCTGCTCCACGACAAACCGCGTCGTGCCAGCATCGACGGTCGAGATCTCGGTGCAGTTATCGCACACTGGTGAGGGCAACGAGCTGAGGTCGGCCATGGACGAACTCAACGGAGCAGGGACTGCGGGCGCTGACGATGCAGACGCGGGTGTGACGTCCGCGGGAGCACTGGTAGCGACGGCAGGCACGATGACAAAGCCATTGCGCGGTGTGCTCACTGCAGGAGCCACCGCAGGTGATGCAACGGCCGGAGCCGGCACAGGCGCTGCTGCCGAAGGCGCAGCTGACGGCAGTGGATCCCCGGCCGTTCCGACACCGTAGATCGCGTACTGCGTCGCTCCCGGTGAGGCTTCCCACGTCAGGATTGGCTGATTCGCGTCATTGAGTGTCGCGCGGAAGGCTTCAGGCACCGGAGGTGCGCCCGTTGCCTCGGGTGGGGTGTTGTCCAGAACTCGGGCGAAGATGAATGCTGCAATGAGTGCGAGGATCGCGATCAGCAGCACGAGCCGACCGAAAAGGCCCAGTCGCAGACGGATGAAGGGCTTGTGCAGCACGTTGATCCGCTGCTCGACAGGCTCGACACCGATCAGCGGCGCACTCGACTGTGCGTCTCGCAATGGCGTGATGGTGGTGATGATGGTTCGCGTGTCGTTCTGGGATCCAAAGATGCGCGGGGCCATCTTGCCCTTAACGGGAATCCACGTGGATTCCCCGGGAGCGAGAGTGACTTCCTTGATTGGCACCACGACCTTGATGTAGTCCTCGGGATCAACTGCGCTGATCCGGTAGGTCATCGTCGAGTTGCCCTGATTGATGATGCGAACCTGGGACTTCGCCTTGGTTCGTACCGCGAACGTCGTGCGAGAGATGTCGGTGGCGAAGAGATAGAACGGCGAGACGGTCACGAGGATCTCGTCGGCCGCCGTGCACTCGCGAGTCACATGCGACATCGCCCGCACGCCGACCATGTATTCGCCGGCGACGACGCTTGAGGTTTGCGGCGGCCGGAAGGTCACGACCGCGGTGCCCTCGTCCCCTGGGAAGAGAGATAGGGCGGTGGGTGCGATCTCGACCCACGGCGCCGCTGGGCCGAGCACTGTGAGGTCGTAGCTCTCGACGATGCTGCTGATGTTGCGCACGCTCAACTGGGCACGGCTGGCCTCGCCCGGCTCCACCGTGGTGTGGTCCTCGATCAGGTGAACCAAGGGGGAGACCTCGCCGGTGACAGGCAGCATTAACTCAGGCCCGTCGGCGTACATCTCGCCGTCGGTGCCGAAAGTCATGTCGTTGGTCATGTCACCCCAGGGCTGAGCTCAGTGGTTCAGCAAAGCCTAGGTGTGGCTCATGTGATTATCGGGGATTGTGGGGGTCAAGGGGCTTGAGTGTCTTAGTGAGGAACAGGCACCCGATTCGCCCTATTTGTAGCGAATCGAGCTGATCCAGCCGTCAGGACCAGAGCCACGAGGCTCACACCGGTCATGACGAGGGTGAGAATCTGCTCGTCCAGTTCCCAGATGGACCAGTAGGCCATCCCTAGAGAGGCGAAAACCAGCACGGCCAACGCAAGGATCACCACACGAATGCGCGAGGCGGACGTAGTCGCCACGATGACTGCCAAACCGGCGTAGACGAGGGCCAGCGAGCCGCCGAGTATGCCGGCAAGGACCGGCAGGGACAGCTGCTCGGAGAGTGACAGTCCGACCTCGGTCAACGAGAGTGCCGCTGAACCCAGACCCAAGATCACCATCGCGTGTCCGAGGAGGTAGGCCACGGCTTGACCACTTGATTCACTTCGGGGGCGTCCGGAGACGTAGGTGAAGTACTGCCACCAGACCACGGTCAGCAAGATCAACACGAGCACGACCCCGAAGGCACGAGGATCCGCACCCTTCGTGAACAGCACCGCCATTTCGAGGAAGGTCTCGCCCAGCATGATCAGGACCAGTCCGCCCAAGCGTTCGGTGAGGTGATGGAAGTCCAACTGCCCTGACGTGCACAGGCGTGGCACGTACAGCACGAAGATCGGAGCGAAGCCGATCAAAGCTCCGATGATGAACACAGCTGAGGTAAGGCTCTCGGGCAAGAACGATGCGGAGAGCAGAAAAACAGCCCCTACGCCAAAGGCGAATACCGGCAAGCGGTCGTTCCTCGAGACGTCATTCGCCGAACGGCGGACGTACTCCCACATCGACGCCATGATCAGCATCGCGATCCCGAGTGCAACGACGCCCACGTCTCCGTCGACGCGATCACTGTTCTCCATCGAGGCCACGGCATAAATCAAGGCGATCATCTGTGCAATCACGAACAGGCGGCGCAGGGTGGAGTCACCGGGCATGCGAGTGAAGATCAACGTCGTGCTCAACCACATGGAGAACACGACAAGTGCGATTGCGGAGAGCCACCAGAACTCAAGCCAGCTGAGGTGCTTAGCCAGCGAGCCATAGATGAGGAGCATGGTGGCCGCCACGATCACGTCATAGAAGAGCTCCATCCATGTAACGCGCTGCGTGGGCAGGATCTGGGGCATGTCACCTCTACTCTCACCGGGTCTGCGCTGAGTCTGCCCGATGTAGGCGGATCACTGTCGATGACACGACATTCGGAATATGTCGACCGTACGCCCAGCACTGCGTAGCAGAATCCTCCTGTGTCGATCAAGCAGCGCATCGAGAAGCGCATCGAGTGGGGACTCGATACGTATCCCGGCGAGGTCGTGCGTCGATTCTTCGAGCTACAGCTGATCGACAAGTCCCTTGGGCTATCCGCTCAGGCTTTCATCGCGCTACTGCCGATGCTCATCGTCGTCATCTCGGTAGTGCTGAAGTCCAATGGCGAGGTTGTGGGCGAATTCATCATCGATCGATTCGCACTTGCCGGCGTGAGCAAGCAGGCGGTCACTGCACTGTTCGCAACATCAACGGCCGTGGCTGCGGTCTCGTGGCTGGCAATCGTCGTGACCGTGCTCTCTGCCCTTTCCCTGGCCCGACGACTCTCAGGCGTATTCGCCTCGATCTTTGACGTGCCCAAGCTCCCGGGTCGCCGCATCTGGCGAGCATTGCTCTGGATTCTCGTGCAGATGGTCATGATTACTGCGGCAGCAGAACTTCGTGATCTGTGGCGTAGCGACGGAATCGTGCTCACCCTGCTGGCCGGAGTGCTGTTGCTCGTCCTGTGGGGATTCGGGGACGCGCTGGGACTCAGCCTGCTTGTGCCCTCGGTACCGCGCGCACAGCTGGTAGCGGTTGGAGTACTCAGCGGATTGGGCCGAGTCGCGCTCTCGAGTTGGGCGATCTTCTACATGCCTCGAGCACTTGAATCCGAGGCCATTCAATATGGCGCAATTGGCGTCACCTTCGCGCTCTTCACGCTAATCCTCGTGGCTGTAGTCATCATGCTGCTCGCGCCATTAATGGTGTCGACGTGGGTGATGAGGAAGAACCGTCCTCAATAGTCGGATCACCTGCTTCGTTTCCCTGGGCAGCGGGAGCTATCGTGGTGTGGAACTGCTGGTAAACCAGCTGTTCTAGGGCCACACAAGGGAGAGTCATTCATCAGAAGAGTGCGTGCCGGCAGAGTCGCCGCAATCGTCGGAGTCGGAATGCTCGCGACTTCCATCGCCCTAGCGGCGCCGGCCGCGGCAAGAAGCGTGTCGTCGAGCGGAACGACGAACCTGACAGTAGGCAACGGCACGGTCGGCGAGTCCTCGCGGAAGGTCTACATCGCCGCAGCACCTCAGTCCAATGCCCCGTCCAAGCCGCAGAGCCTTCGCGTGACAGGTGTCTCGACGAACGCTGTGTCGCTCGACTGGCGGGCGCCGAGCAGCAGTGGTGGTTCACCCATCTCCGGATACATCGTGAAGTGGGCCGGCCCCACGAGTGGTCAGATCACCGTGCAGGCCACGAATGCCAACGTAGGCACACTGTCCGCGGGATCCAGCTACACCTTCAGCGTCTCGGCTGCCAACGCGCAGGGTTGGAGTGACTGGGTGAGCGTGTCACAGAACACCGCTAACGCACCGACTCCTGCCCCTGTGCAGCAGCAGACGCTCAACGGCCCGACCTGGACGGGTGGCGGCCCGAAGATCAAGAGCAGTACCTGGCGCACTTTCAACAACACGGCAAACCTCGACACGAATGCCGGGCGTGAAGCTCAGTTGAGTGCGATCAATCGTTCGTCCACGCTGAAGTCAGTCGTGTTCCGCTAGGACGGTGACAACGCGCAGGTGAAGGCGGTCCTTAAGCCAGGTGCGAAGAAGGGAACCTTCACGCTTCGCGAGTTCTCGCCTGCCCTGCCGGGCTTCACGGCGATGAGCATGACCCGCGTCATCACGGTGGTGAAGTAAAGAGAAGCTCCTCCCGATTCCCGGGCGTTTGCCCGTGACGGGATCCGTCGCTCCGCTATCGCGAAGCTCCTCCCGATTCCCGACGAGTTACCCAGTCGAATGGTTAACGCCCCCGAGAACCTTCGGGGGCCTCAACCATTCGAGCGGGTGACGGGAATCGAGCCCTTCATCTGCGTTGCTGAAGCGTGTGCGGCACAACGTGAAGAAACATGCGAATGACGAAGGCGGTCGTTGTGCGCCGGCTCTGTGGAAGTGGCGCTTCCACTATGCGGCGTTGGACTTGCGACCGCGGATGAGCAGCCAGATACCGATGGCGAGGAACCACAGCTGAACGACCGTGGTGCCGAAGAAGATGAGGGAGCTTGCGTCAACACCCACCAGTTCGACAGCAGTTGCCAGCACGGCGAGGGCTGCGATCAGCCCGAACACACCGATCCATGTGGGGAAGGTGCGAGTCTTCAGAACCGCGACGGAGAATAGGCCGATTGACAGGGCGGCAAAGATACTCACCCCGAGAACCTCACCGATCGCGCCGCCGAAAGAGTTCAAGGAATCGAACACGACGGTAATGGCGACTCGTTCATCCTCGCCTGTTGCCGCAACGTAGGCCTCAGCGAGGGCGGGGACTGGCACTAGCCACCGGATGATGCCTATGCAGCGCGCGACGGCAGAGGCGATGGCGAATCCCGCAATCATGGACCCAAGTTCGATCTCCCGGCGGCCGCTGGCATAGCGAAGCAGCAGGATCATGGTGACCGCGAAGAGCACGGAGTAGATGAGATAGGCGACGTAGCCCCAGCGCACTGCGCTCTCGTTCTCGAGCAGGCGTGGCAGGGCTATGGCCGCCGGATCGCTGAGGCTCTCCGGCCAGTTGACTGCCGCGCCGAGCACTGTGAGCGGAATGAAGAGGAGGAGTCCCTGCAGGATGCTCATCCATCCAGCCCAGCGAGCTAGGCCCTCGCGCACAGGTAAGTGAACCGAGTTCATATCGAGATACTCCTGTCGTAGGTAACCGAAGCCGATGCCCGAACGTCCCGCGCCTCGGAGGAAGCCGAGGCGCGGTCTACGAGAGAATGTCTTTTCGCTCGAATCGCCAGACGGCGATACCGACCAGCACAACGAACACGCCGACGTTGTACGCCAGGCCAACGGCCATCTGGTCCCACACGATTACTGGTCCGAGTGCGTCGGCCCATGCACCGGCATAGGTCGCTGGGAGAAACTCTCGGATAGATCCGAGGGCATCGATGGCGTCGAGAATGTTGGCAAAGATCACGATCACCACGGCGGCTCCGACGGCGCCCAGTGGCACATCGGTGGACACGCTGGCGAGAAAGGCGATTCCCGCCGGGACGAGAAGTGTCACCGCGATGTAGCCGGTGATGACTCCAAGTCGAATGGTGGACTCACCTACTCCGAGTGTGCCGCTCAACGGGCTCGCCAATGCTCCGGTACCGAACGCGATGAGTCCGATGACGAACGAGGCAAGCACCAGGGTGAGGAGTACCGCCAGGGTGAGCAGGATGCCGACGGTCACCTTGACGTAGAGGAACCTGCGGCGCGGGACTGGCGCCGCCAGCAGATAGCGCATTGTGCCCCATGAAGCCTCGCTGGCCACCGAGTCGCCGAGGAACATCGCCGAGAGGATCACCAGCAGGAACGCCGACGAGAAGAAAAGACCGCTCAGTGCGAAGTTCCACGGCCCGTTGGCCATGAGACCGAAGACATCAAAGTCCCCGTCTGCCAAGCCCCCGCCACCCGATGAGGGACCGAAGAGCACGGCGAGTACGACGACGAGCGGGAGCGCGATGACAATGCCGAATGCCAAGGCCGTGCGGCGGCGGCGGACCTGGCGAATCATCTCCACTCGGACACTCAGAGTCCGATGCGCTGAGTAGCCCTCCATTAGCGATCCTCCTCCTCGAGCGGTCCGGCGTTGACCAGGTGATCCGAACCCACCAGGTCCATGAAGACGTCCTCGAGCTGCTGGCCGCTGCGGCCGGCAAGGAGCTGCTCGACCGTGCCAGCCGCTACAACTGTGCCCCGATGCATGACGACGACGTCGGAGCACGTTTGCTCGACTTCACCGAGTAGGTGGGAGGAGAGGATCACGGTGCGACCGTCCTTCGCGTAGTCACGCAAGACTTGTCGCATTTCACGGATCTGTGGCGGATCGAGGCCGTTGGTGGGCTCGTCGAGCAGCAGAAGGTCGGGCATGCCGAGCATGGCCTCAGCGATGCCGAGGCGCTGCTTCATGCCCTGGCTATAGGTGCGCACCTTGCGATCGATGGATGGACCGAGGCCGGCGATCTCGAGCACGTCTTCGAAGCACGGGTCGCCGGTGCGGCCGCTCGCCCGCCAGAAGATGTCGAGGTTCTGGCGGCCCGACAGGTGGGGGAGGAAGCCGGGGCCCTCGACGAACGCGCCGATGCGCGACAGCACGGGAGCGCCCGGAGTGACGCGCTCACCGAAGACGTAGACGCTTCCCTCGGTCGGTCGGATGAGGCCCATCGCCATGCGCATCGTCGTTGTCTTGCCCGCTCCGTTGGGGCCGAGGAGGCCCAGCACGACACCGCGGGGCACGGTGAAGTCGACGCCCGCGACCGCGCGCACGCCCTTGCCGAACTGCTTGACCAGTCCCTCGATCACCACGGGGCTCTCGGCGAGGTCGGGTCGCTTCGTCGCGCCGCTCAGGCGCGGTCGCAGGATGAGCAGGACGATGGCCACGACGATGGCGATGCCGAGGGCGATGAGCGGCCACACCCACAGGGGGAGTCCCTGCGTGCTGGCAGTCATGTCCACCTGGGGGATAAGCAGGGACGAGTCGGCGAGCGCGACGGTGTAGACCGCGGGCTCCACGGGCAGGCGGTAGGCCTGGTCGGTCGTGCTCACGGTGACGATGAGCCGATCACCCGGGGCAACGTCGGTGACGATGGCGGGCAGTTCGACGTCGATACGCTGCGGATCGGGTCCGAGCCGGACGTTCACTGGCGCGACGAGCCCGTTGGGCAGGACGAACGCCCCCGCGCCCGTCTGGATGCGCAGTCCGACGAAGAGCGTGGCCTGCCGCTCGACGTCGCTGGACACATCGAGGCTGATGCGCGGGGCGCCCACGATGCGGGTGGACTCAGCGAGCGGCCCGGAGAGGAACGCTGCGCCCTGGTTGGGAGCCACCCGCGCTTCGAGTAGAGAGAGCACGCCGCCGAGGGATCCGATCCCGGGCAGCGAACTCACGGCCGCGGGCACGCCGCCGGCCGGAGCGAGGATCCGCTGCGGCGGCCCGGCGACGGTGATCGTCTGCTCGGATGTGCCGTCCAGGCCGGGGTAGTCAGGGCTGCTCAGGACGTTGACGCTCGCCGACTCGCGGTCATCCAGCGCGGAGTTCTCCACGAGCGACGCCTCGAAGTCCAGCGACACCGCTGGCCCACTGGCGAGAAATGCCTGGAACCACGAACTGGTCAGTGTCCTCAGGCGTTCCGATTCATCGACGCCGCCGTCATGTCCTTGGCCATGCCAGACAACCTTCACGGGTGTATCCGGGTTGGCAGCTCGTATTTGCTCGGCATTCGCATTCACCTGCTGAAGGGGGAACAGTGAGTCCGCCTGCCCGCCTCCGAGCAGTGTCGGGACCGTGATGCGATCCGTCACGCTCGCCGGCGAGGACTGCCGCATTAGCTCGCGCAGATTCATCGAGACGGCGCCTGTAGTCGCGGCCGAGTTGTACGCCGTGCACCACTCGGGAGAGAAGCGACCGCAGAGATCTGCCATGCCCTGCGGGGAGTCGAGTCCGGCACTGAAGAAGACCGATGTCCACAGTTGCTTGTACACCCCTGGGACACGCGCGTCGATCAAACTCTGCCCGAAGAGCGATGACTCAAGGTCGTTCCACGTAATGTCCGCGGCGACGGCATCCACCCGACGGTCGTATCCGGACAGGAGCAGCGCGAGGGCTCCGCCGTAGGAGGCACCGGCGACGCCGACGACGGGGTCTCCCGCGCCCTCGGTCGTTACGCTGGCTTGCTCGGCAAGGTAATCGATTAGCGCCGATGCATCGGCAACTTCGAACTGCGGCGAGTTCATCGAGATGAGACCGGTGGACTCGCCGAAGCCGCGCGCGGTGTAGGCGAGCACGACGAAGCCAGCTTCCATGAGTTGCTGAGCCTGCTCAGCGACCGACTCCTTGCTGCCGCCGAATCCGTGGGCGAGGATCACCGCCGGTGCCGGGGTGATCGTGGGGACGTAGAGATCGGCGTCGAGCTGCACCGGGGTTGGGTTGGTTGCCGAGGTCGCGGCGCCGGGCAGTCGGAGAGACTCGGCAGCACCCTCGGCCCGGGCAACGGCCGGCGCGAACAGCGAGGAGAGGGCGACGAGGCCCGCGGTCAAGGCTCCTAAGATGGGACTCATTCGCCCACCTTGATTGAGTGAACACTGTTCATAACCTCACCTTGGCGGATGGCATGAACGCTGTCAATATTGGAGCGTGATGAGTCGGAGCTATAGCCGCGGGGCCCTCGCTGAGGCGATGGTTGAGCAGGGTTTGGCCAGTGTCCGGGCTCAGGGAGCAGACCAGGTCTCGCTCAGGTCGATTGCTCATGCCCTCGACGTCTCACCGAGCGCCGCCTACAACCACTTCGCTGACAAGGACGGCCTGCTGCGAGCCGTCGGCGCCTGCGGACTCGCCGCGCTGGATGAGCGCATGTCACGGGTGCTCGCGTCACACATGGCTGACACACCCGACGCCGCGCGTGCGCGTTTCTCGGGGCTCGGGCGCGCCTATCTCGGTTTCGCGATCGACGAGACCCATCTCTTCCAGCTGACCTTCGGTCCGATCTGCGCGGTCAAGGAATTGCCACCCGAGCAGACCGGCCCTCACCGTAAGCTCACGGCCGCACTCGACGACCTTGATCGATGGGGAATTCTCATGCCAGGCACCCGTCAAGGTCTCGACCTCATGGTGTGGGCAGCGACACACGGCATGGCCACATTGCTCGTCGAGGGCGCAGTGCCGCCCGAAGCTGCGGATGTCTTCATTGATTCGATGGCGCGTCTGATCATGGATTGAGCGTGCCGGGCGTTCGCCCGTGACGGGATCCCTCGCACGCCATCGGCGTGCTCGTCCCGATTCCCGCCGAACCTCCCGATCACGCAAATGAGGTCCGGGGGATCAACCCCGGACCTCATTGACGTGAGCGGGTGACGGGATCCGTCGCTCCGCTATCGCGAAGCTCCTCCCGATTCCCGCCGTGTTATCCAGTCATATGCAAAGACCCCCTCGGAACCTCGAGGGGGTCGTTACATATGAGCGGGTGACGGGAATCGAACCCGCGCTCCAACCTTGGGAAGGTTGTGTGATGCCATTTCACTACACCCGCGAGGTGCAGGGAAATACTACCGAGAGGCGTTGATTGCCTTCGTCAGAGCGGTGATCTTCTTGCCGACTGCGTCAAACTTCGCCAGCTCAGCATCGGCATCTCGCTTAGCACCGAGCGCCTCGAACAGCCCGAGCTTCGGCTGCAGCAATGGAGTGATCTGGTTCAGAGCTGCCAAGGCC
>JBIJBU010000215.1:0-2762 GCA_044345075.1 Candidatus Nanopelagicales bacterium
GGCCGGCTTTCCCAACGGTGCGATCTTCTGGGGCACCACTGCGCTAGTGCTCTCGTACGGCGCCTATGTTGCCGAGGTCTTCCGCGCAGGTATCGGCTCAGTGCACCCGAGTCAGCAGATGGCCGCACGATCACTTGGCCTCAGTACCTGGCAGACCAATCGCTTTGTCGTGCTTCCGCAGGCCGTGCGCAACGTAGTGCCGCCTCTGCTCAATGACTTCATCTCCCTTCAGAAGGACACCGCACTCGTTGCCGTACTTGGCCCGATCGAGGTCCTGCGACAGGCTCAAATCGATACGTCGTCATCCTTCAACTACACGCCCTACGTCGGTGCAGCCCTCATCTTCATTGCCCTCACGATTCCCATGAGTCGCTTCGCGGACTGGGTGCAGGAGCGATCAGCGCGCCGTCGCCGCGCGGGAGGTGGCGTATGAGCGAGTCGATGCTGGACGTTTCGGGAGTCTGGAAGTCCTTCGAGGGTCATCCGGTGCTGCGGGGCCTCGATCTCACGATCGGTCATCACCAGGCGGTCGTGCTCATCGGAGCATCGGGGTCGGGCAAGTCGACCTTGCTGCGCTGCATCAACGGCCTTGTCATGGTTGATGCCGGTCGCATCGTGCTCGATGGCGAACTAGACATCACCTCGTTCGACACCGATATGGACGCTGCGCGCCGACGCATCGGCATCGTCTTCCAGTCGTACAACCTCTTCCCGCATATGAGCGTGCTCGACAACGTTGCTCTCGCGCCCCGCAAGGTGCTTGGTCGCTCCAAGGCGGAGAGCATCGATGCAGCGCGTGCCCTGCTAGCGCGATTTGGCCTTGAAGCGAAAGCCGATGAGTACCCCGACCGACTGTCGGGCGGACAGGCCCAGCGAGTGGCCATCGTGCGCGCACTGGCCATGGAACCCGAACTCATGCTCTTCGACGAGATCACCTCAGCCCTAGATCCACTGCTTGTGGGCGAAGTACTCGAGGCCGTGCGCGAGCTCAAGGAGTCCGGACTCACGCTTCTCATGGCTACACACGAGATGGGCTTCGCACGCGAGGTAGCCGACAAGGTGTGCTTCCTGAAAGACGGGATTGTCCTCGAGCAGGGGACACCCGAAGTGATCTTCAGTGCCCCGCAGCGCGAGGAAACTCGTGAATTCCTCGCACGCGTACTGGGCTAGAGGGGTGTCGTACGAGGGGTTTTCCCGCTTCCGCCCCTAAAGTCGAGGCGTCACGGGTGCATACGGCACCCCACTCGCATGGAGGTACAACCCATGGCATCGGTAAACGCCGGTCCTTCCGAAGCACAGCTTGAGGCTGGTGCGCTCAATGCCATCGCACGTAACTGGTGGATCGTCCTGTTCTTCGGCATCATCAGCATCGTCGTCGGCATCTTCTGCGTGATGCAGCCTGAGGACGCCATCGCGATCCTCGCCATCTTGTTCGCCATCTGGCTGCTCGTCACGGGTGTTTTCTCGATCGTTCGTGCCTTCGCGCACGGCCTCTCGGGTGGCATGCGCGCGCTGTTCATCATCACCGGCGTGCTCTCGCTCATCCTGGGCGCCATCGCATTCCGCGCCTGGGCGCACAATGACAACATCCTGCTCGCCGCATGGATCCTCGCGATCTTCATCGGCGTCGGCTTCTTGTTCCGTGGCATGTCGGTGCTGTTCGCCGGCATCGAGGGCAAGGGCCAGCCCGGTCGTGGCTGGAACATCTTCGCCGGCATCGTCATCATCATCGCCGGCCTGATGATCCTGACCGTTCCGACCTCGGTTGTCGCGCTCGCCTGGATCGTTGGCATCTGGCTGATCGTCATCGGTGTCTTCGAGATCGTCAGCGCCTTCATCATCAAGGGTGCTGCCAAGTAATTCCGCACTTCGGTAGTGGCCTGCGTCGGATTCCGACGCAGGCCACTACTTTTATGTCGTGGCATCCGAGACCTCGCAAACCCTCGACCGCGGCCTACGCGTGCTCGAAGCTCTTGCTGACGCCCCTGAAGGGCTGACGGTCACCGAACTCGCCTCCCAGCTCGATATCGGCCGAACGGTGGTCTACCGCCTCGTGGTCACCCTTGAGCAGCACGCCTTCTTGCGCCGCTCACCCGATGGCAAATGCCGACTAGGCCTGGCGGTGCTCACCATGGGTCGCCAGGTACAGCCGATCGTGCGCGATGTTGCCCTTCCTGCACTGCGCCTGCTCGCCGATGCAGTTGGTGCTACAGCACACCTGACAATCGTCGACGGTGCCGAGGCGCTCACAGCAGTTGTTGTCGAGCCCTCGCGTTCAGACCTGCACGTGGCGTACCGCATGGGTGCTCGTCACCCACTGGAAGCCGGTGCGGCCGGCCGTGCAGTGCTCGCGGCGCGAACAGCCGCGGGTCGCCCGCTCGACCCGGCCTGGATCGTGGCCACCAGCGAAGGTACGCAAGGCGGCTACGGCATCGCCGTGCCGATCATCGGAGTTCCGGGCCTCGAAGGCAGTGTGGGCGTCGTGTCACTCCGCGATCTCAACGAGGCAGAGGTCGGGCCACGAGTCGCGCGCGCAGCCGCGGAGATCGCTCGAGCCCTGCGGTAGTGCTAGCGGCAACCGGTAATCGTTGCCACGAGCGCATCGACAGCCTGTCGGGTCGCCAGCTTCGAGTATTTCGCTGGCCGCTTGTTCACCATGATCGAGAACGCGCGCTGCGCCCCATCGTCACTCGAGGTCACTCCGGAGAGCGTGATCGTGTCGAAGAGGGTGCCTGTCTTCGCACGGACCTTGCCTACTGCGC
>JBIJBU010000065.1:0-9982 GCA_044345075.1 Candidatus Nanopelagicales bacterium
CGGGCTCAAGCCGGTGCAACGCCGCATCCTGTTCCAGATGTCGCAAATGGGCCTGCGCCCCGACAAGGGTCACGTCAAGAGTGCTCGCGTGGTCGGCGATGTCATGGGCCGCCTCCACCCGCACGGTGACTCCGCCATTTACGACGCCCTCGTACGCATGGCCCAGCCGTTCTCGCTTCGCCTGCCGATGATCGATGGGCACGGCAACTTTGGCTCGGCCGATGATGGCCCGGCAGCAATGCGCTATACCGAGGCCAGGCTGGCGCCAGCTGCCCTCGATATGACCACGAGCCTCGATGAGGACGTCGTCGACTTCGTCGCCAACTATGACGGTCGCGAGACTGAACCCGCTGTCTTGCCGGCTGCCATTCCGAACCTGCTCGTCAACGGTGCCTCGGGCATTGCGGTGGGCATGGCCACCAATCTCCTGCCGCACAATCTCGGCGAGGTCGTCGGCGCCGCTCGCCACCTCATCAAGAAGCCGAAGGCAAGTCTCGACGAAGTCATGCGGTTCATTCCCGGCCCTGACCTCCCTGGCGGTGGCGTGATCATCGGCCTCGATGGCATCCGTGAGGCCTATGAGTCCGGACGAGGCATGTTCAAGGTGCGTGCCCGCACGCGTATCGAGCAGGTCAGCCCACGGCGCAAGGGCATCGTCGTCACCGAGCTGCCCATGAATGTGGGCCCCGAGCGCATCATCGAGCGCATCAAGGATCTTGTTCAGGCCAAGAAGTTGCAGGGCATCGCCGACGTCATCGATCTCACCGATGGCGATTCCGGCTTGAACCTTGTGATCGAGATCAAGAGCGCCTTCAATCCAGAGGCAGTGCTCGAGCAGCTCTTCAAGCTGACGCCAATGGAAGACAGCGTGAACATCAATGCGGTAGCGCTGGTACAGGGCCAGCCCCAGACTCTCGGCATCCTCGACATGCTGCACGTGTTCCTCGCACATCGTTTCGAGGTCGTGCTGCGCCGCAGCCGTTACCGCCGTGCCAAGGCCCAGGATCGACTGCACATCGTCGAAGGCCTGCTCATCGCAATCCTTGATATCGACGAGGTCATCCAGCTCATTCGCGAATCCGACGATGCCGCATCGGCGAAACAGCGTCTTATCGATGTCTTCGATCTCTCTGACACCCAAGCGAACTACATCCTCGATATGCCGTTGCGCCGACTCACGAAGTTCTCGCGCATCGAACTCGAGAAGGAAGCTGATGGCCTGCGCAGCGACATTGAGGCACTGACGGCGATCATCGACGATGACAACGCCCTTCGCACGGTCGTCTCCGATGAACTCGCCGCCGTGGCCAAGGCTCATGCCACACCGCGACGCACATTGCTGATGGAAGGCAGCGTCGCCATCCCGAGTACTGCCATCTCGCTCGAGGTCGAGGACGAGCCATGCATTGTGCTGATGTCGAGCACTGGCTTAGTTGCCCGCACCTCTGACACTCAACTGGCATCCGATCCCGAGGCCACTCGCGCCAAGCACGACGTCATCACCTCCTACGCACCCGCCACCACTCGCGGGCACATCGGCCTGGTGACAAGCGCGGGGCGGGTCATTCGGATGTCAGTACTCGACATCCCGTCACTGCCCGCGGTCAATGGCACACCGGCGCTATCCGCCGGCGCACCACTCGGGGCATTCATCGACCTGCCCAAGGGTGAGTCGGTGCTGTGCCTGACTCCCCTTGACTCCGGCATCGCTCTCGCGACTCGATCCGGCGTCATCAAGCGCGTGCAGCCTGACGCACTGTCGAACAAGGACTCCTGGGACATCATTCGCCTCGACGACAAAGACGTCGTGATTGGCGCAACGGCACTCGACGAGGCAACCGCAGAATCTGCTGAGCTCGTCATCATCACCGCCCAGGCGCAGCTGTTGCATTTCCCTGCCAGTGCCGTGCGTCCCCAAGGTCGCGCTGCGGCGGGGATGGCCGGCATCAAGCTCGGCGCCGGAGACGAAGTGCTCGGCTTCTCGGTCATCAACGACCCCACGCAGGCTTGCGTGGTGACGATCGCTGGTTCCACTAGTGCGCTGCCGGGTACCGACGCCGGCAGCATCAAGGTCACAGCCTTCGCCGAGTACCCCGCGAAGGGCCGCGCGACTGCGGGCGTGCGCTGCCACAAGCTGCGCTCCGGCGAGGATGCGCTGATCGGCGCCTGGGCAGTCAGTGCGCCGCCTCGGGCGGCCACGGCTTCAGGTGTCGCTGTCGAGCTTCCGGCGATCGATGATCGCCGCGATGGCACGGGCACAGCAGGGACAGCACCCATTGCCGGTGTCGGCGGGTCAATCTGATGAGCGCTTGCTCCCTCGACTCACTCGCAGTCGATGAGCCCCTGGCCGGCACCGCGCAGGTCGCTCAGTGCTGGGTGATCATCGAGCAGCCGGGCCCGTGGGGATCACAGGCACTACTTGAAAGCACCATTGATCCCCTCCTCGGGCAACAGCTCCTCGAGCGCGCTGAAGGCACCGGCACCTCGCTGCTACTCGCGCGTCATCCCGATCGCACGGATCGCCATCTGACCGAGCACAACGTGTGGGTGGTGCACACCAGCCCCGGTGACTGCTGGATGCGCCACGGACTCATCCGCGATCTCGCTGAACTGGCCACGTGGGATTTCGCAGCCATGGCACAGGGCCAGCTGCCGCCCATCGGCACAAAGATTGCCGACCCGGCCATGTTCATTTGCACCCACAGTGGCCGCGATACCTGCTGTGCCATCCATGGTCGTGCCTTGATCTCCGCCGTCCATGCGGCACTACCTCCCGAGATTCGTTCCTCAGTCTGGGAATGCAGTCATCTCGGCGGACATCGATTTGCCCCGACAGCTCTCACCATCCCCTCCGGAGCCGTGTGGGGTCGCCTGACGCCAGAACGCGCCATTGAGATCCATGCGGCCGCCTTCGCCAGAGAGATCACCACGGAGTCCTACCGCGGGCGCTCAGCGTGGCCGCAACCGCTGCAGGCCGCCGAGGCGCACGTACGCAGCTCCATTGACGAACGGGCCGAGAACGCCCTGGACGTCCTGTGGGTCATCGATGACCGCGCCGTTCCCGCGCGCCCGGGGGTGCGCTTCGAGAATCTGGCTCAGCTGATGACCGAGGTACGCCATCGCGATGGCCGCAGCTGGCGGGTCACGGTGCGCACGCAGGAGATTCCTGAGCGAACAGAGTCATGTGGCAAGGACCCCGTCACGGGAACCGCTTGGGTGCCCGTGGCGATGTCGGAGACAGCGAACTGGCGCTAGGCCTTCGCCGCCGACAGCATGCCTTCGGCCGTGTGGATTGACGTGCGTGCCCGGCCAGCTGACTCGCCCAGGGCACGCTCGGCCTTGTCAATCGAACGCCAGCCCTCGGTGTCGACAGTTTCCACTGCCGCGATGCGCGCATCGAACTCCTCGATCGTGCCGCGCGAGGCCGCCGGCAGCAGGTTCGCACTGACATCCTCGATAAGCGACGCCACGGTGCCTACTGCGCACTTCTTGTTGGTGCCGATGATTCCGGTCGGGCCGCGCTTGATCCAGCCGGCTACGTACTCGCCCGGCACGGTCACGCCGTCGCGCTGCACACGACCCTCGACGCTCGGGATGACGTTCTTCCCGGAGTCGAAGGGCACCTCGTCGAGAGCCGTGCCGCGGTAGCCCACGCTACGCACAACGAAGTCGGCGTCAACGGTGTACATCTCACCGGTTCCCGAGGCACCGCCGGTCGAATCGAGTGCGGTGCGCTCGACGACCACCTGGCGAACGCGATCATCGCCGGTCATCTCGACAGGGCGAGCGAAGAAGTGCATGTGGATGCGGCGGCGCTTGCCCTCGGGGGTACGGGTCGACCACTCGCGCATGACCTCAACGTTGCGGGCTGTCGCCTTGTCGGAGGCTGCCTGCTCGAGACTAAATGCGTCTAGTTCCATGACCGCGGGATCGATGATCACGTCGGCATCGGCGAGCTCACCGAGTTCCTTGAGCTCCTTGGTCGTGAAGGTGGCCTGAGCCGGCCCACGACGGCCGAGCACGTAGATATCGGTAATGCCGCTCTTATCGAGGGTGTCGAACACGTGCTGGGGCATGTCGGTGTCATTGAGCTCGGCGACCGTCTTGCCCAGCACTCGCGTGACGTCGACAGCCACGTTGCCGACGCCGACTACGACGGCAGAGGTAGCAGTGGGAACGAGCGATTCGAACTCAGCACGATCAGCTTCGGGATGCCCGCAGTACCAGGCAACGAAATCGGTGGCCGCGACACTGCCGGCGAGATCCTCGCCCGGGATGCCGAGTCGGCGGTCACGCGAAGCGCCATAGGTGAAGATGACTGCATCGAAGTACTCATGTAGCTCGGCGACGCTGATGTCGGTGCCGACCTCGAGGTTGCCCACGAAGCGGACTCCCGGCTTGTCGAGGATCTTGTCGAGGGTATCGCGCACCGAGCGGATGCTGTGGTGATCGGGGGCAACGCCGTAGCGCACGAGGCCAAAGGGCACGGGCAGCTTGTCGATGACGTCGACAGTGACGGGGACGTCGGTCTGGCTGACCAGGGCATCAGCGGCATACATGCCCGAAGGGCCCGAACCGATGACTGCAACTCTGAGCGCTCGTGACATTCCGACTCCTCCATGGGGCGTGCTGGTCCCCGAACGATGCCACAGACCCGGGCACACAGGGGCTCATCCACGCCACTGTGATGATGACCACGTACCGTCTCCGAAGCAAAATGTCGGTCGCTCCCCGAGACGACACCCCCTAGAGTGCCGCCATGAATGATTTCCCATCCGAGGCCTTTGTCGATGTTCTCGCCAGCAATGCTGCGCATGAGGCTAATTTCACCTCGAGTGCCTTGACCGGAATCGCAGCCAAGGGCCTGGCGATCATCACCTGTATGGATAGCCGGATCGCTCCCCTAGCTGTCGTCGGCATGGAGCCCGGCGATGTGAAGATCATCCGTAACGCCGGTGCCCGCGTGACTGACGACGTCCTGCGAACCTTGGTTCTCGCTACCTATCTGCTGAACGTCAATCGCGTGCTCGTGATGCCGCATACGGAGTGCAAGATGGCCAGTGGTTCGGAGGCGGCGATCCATGCAGAAATCAAAGAGCGCTTCGACGTCGACACCCGCAGCATGGAATTCCGAACAGTCGAGAACCAAGTCTCTGCCCTGCAGACCGATCTCGATCGCATTCGCGCCTTCCCGCTACTCCCGAAGAACCTGCAGGTCGGCGGCGCGATCTACGACGTGCGCACGGGGCGACTGAACATCCATCAGGGCTGAGCACTCTGCTGGATCGACTAAGCAGTGCTTTTAGGTGTCGGCCCTAAGCATCGATGCGGTCGCGATCTAGACCCGCGGCGCCATCAACGATGAATTCCTTGCGAGGAGCAACGTCATTGCCCATCAGCAGGTCGAAGACCTCCTCGGCGGCCTGGGCATCAGTGACTGAGATTCGGCGCAGGGTGCGATGCGCGGGATCCATGGTCGTCTCGCGTAGCTGAGAGGCGTCCATCTCACCGAGACCCTTGTAACGCTGCACAGGATCCTTGACTCTCTTGCCGCGCTTGTCGGCGTCAATGAGCAGTGACTTCATCTCGGCGTCGGAGTACGTGTAGATCACTTCGTTGGCCTTGCTACCGGCGTTGATGATCTCAAGACGATGCAGCGGGGGCACGGCTGCGAAAACCCGGCCTGCATCGAGTAGCGGACGCATATAGCGATGGATCAGCGTCAGCAGCAGGCAACGGATATGGGCGCCGTCGACATCAGCATCAGACATCAAGATGACTTTGCCGTAACGCGCCTGATCGAGTTCGAATGATCGACCTGATCCGGCACCAATGACCTGGATGATCGATGCGCACTCGTTGTTCTTGAGCATGTCGGCCAGTGACGACTTCTGGACGTTGAGGATCTTGCCGCGGATCGGCAGCAGGGCCTGGTAATCGGCATTGCGGGCAACCTTGGCCGTGCCGAGGGCGCTGTCGCCCTCCACGATGAACAGTTCGGTGCGTTCGACGTCATCGGCGCGGCAGTCGACCAGCTTCGCCGGCAGAGCCGACGACTCCAGAGCGGTCTTGCGGCGCTGGGTATCACGGTGGGTGCGGGCGGCTATTCGAGCGCGCATGGCGTTCGCTGACTTCTCGAGCACGGCCTTTGCGGCAGCCTTTTCTCCACGAGGCGGATTCGCGAACCAGGCGGCGAGCTCCTTGGCGACAACGTTGCCCACTATTCGAGTGGCGGCTGGCGTACCGAGGATCTCCTTGGTCTGGCCTTCGAACTGTGGTTCGGCCAAGCGGATGGCCACGACGGCCGTGAGGCCTTCAGTGACGTCATCCTTGGTGATGTTGTCCTCGTTCGCCCGCAGGATCTTGGCCGCGCGCAGCTGGTCATTGAATACCTTGACGATGCTGCGCTCGAAGCCGATGACGTGTGTGCCGCCCTTGGGCGTGGCCACCACGTTGACGAAGGAGCGCAGGTTGCTGTCGTAGCCGGTATCCCAGCGCAGGGCGATATCAACCCCGAGATCACGCTGAACCTCCTGCGAGTGCATGTGGCCCTTGTCGTCGAGCACGGGCACAGTCTCGGCAAAGTGACCGGAACCGTGAAGTCGAATAACCGAGCAGACGGGCTCGCCCGTGGAGATCGACTCGACATACTCGCCGATACCTCCCTTGTGCTGGAAGGTCTCTTCCAGGATGTCGGACGGATCGCGCAGGTCGTGCACGGTGATCTTGAGACCGGGCACGAGGAAGGTGCTCTGAATGGCACGGTCGCGCAGTTGCTCGCGGTCGTAGGCGGCGTCCTTGGTAAAGGTCTGCTTATCTGCCCACCAGCGCACGCGGGTGCCAGTGCGGGTGCGTGGACACTTACCGCCGATCTGCAGGCCACTCTTCTTGGCAAACTCGGCATCGGGCCCCTCAGCATCGAAGATGCCCGGCACACCGCGCTTGAACGACATCACGTGGATCTTGCCGCCGCGATCCACCTCGACGTCGAGACGCGCTGAGAGGGCGTTGACCACTGAGGCACCCACGCCATGCAGACCGCCTGATGCGGCGTAGGAGCCTCCACCGAACTTGCCGCCTGCATGGAGCTTGGTGAGCACGACCTCAACGCCCGTGAGCTTGGTCTTGGGCTCGATGTCAACGGGGATGCCGCGACCGTCATCGGCGACCTCGGCGGAGCCATCGGGGTGCAAGGTGATGATGATCGAGGAGCAATGCCCACCCAGAGCCTCATCGACCGCGTTGTCGACGATTTCCCAGAGGCAGTGCATGAGGCCGCGGCCGTCATTGGAGCCGATGTACATGCCGGGCCGCTTGCGTACTGCCTCGAGCCCCTCGAGGACGGCCAGGTTCTTGGCTGAATAGCCCGCAGGCTCCTTGGGAGCGCGGGTCTTGGGTGTAGCAGCCATGGTGTGAACCTATTGCGCGCGGGCCGAAGATCGGCTGACCGACATGGCGATCGACCGGTGACGTGAAGGATTTCACAAGGGAACGAGCGCCCTGCGCTGTGGGCGAACGCGGTCGGCGTGGCGACTCGGGAATAGGCACACCATGGGAGACTGTTACTCCAGATACGAACTGGCCGATTACGGAGGTAGAGCATGACCACGACATTCGCTACTCCTGTCCTGAGCGCTACTGATCGCTGCGATCGTTGCGGTGCACAGGCGTACGTGCGCGTCGTGCTCCCCGGCGGTTCTGATCTTCTTTTCTGCAGCCATCACTGGAATGCACACGAAGAGAAGTTGCGCCCGCAGGCTGCTGAGGTTGTCGACGAGACTCACAAACTGACCGCTGTCGCACCCGTCGACGAGCGCTAGTCACTCCTTGCCTGAGTACGACTTTCTGTCGGTCTCCACCGACGAACTCATCACGCGTATTGATCTCGCAAACCCTGAGCGTCGCAATGCCCTCAATGACGCACTACTCAATGAGCTCATCGAGGCACTGACTGACGCGGCCCGTGTCTCGCGAGTCGTGATCCTCGGAGCTCGCACTTCATCGGGGGTCTGGTGCGCAGGGTTTGACATCACCTCACTCCCGACTGACGGCTCAATGCCCGATCCGGCCTCTAGCCCCTTCGATCGGGCCCTCTCCACGGTGCGAGAACTCCCCATCCCCGTGATTGCCGTGGTCGATGGCGGAGCCTGGGGTGGCGGTTGCAACCTCGCCTTGGCCTGTGACCTGCTCGTGGCAACACATGAAGCTTCCTTCGCAATCACGCCCGCGAAGCTTGGAGTGGCTTACGACTCGGCCGGCATTGCCGACTTCTTGGCTGCGCTGCCCGTCAACATTGCCCGCGAGATGTTCTTCACGGGTGAGTCGGTCACGGCGGCTCGTCTTGAGCACCTCGGAGTGGTCAACGCACTCTGCGACTCCCCCGGCGCTGCCAATGAAGCAGCCCACGCCATGGCACGCACCATTGCCTCGCGTGCACCACTGTCACTGCACTCGATCAAGGCAGAGATTGCGGCTCAGACCTCTCCCAGCAAATCAGACCCCGAGGCGCTACTACGCATGCGCAAGCAGGCCTGGGCCAGCGATGACTTCCGTGAAGGCCGAGCAGCCTTCGTTGATCGTCGCCCCGCGAACTTCCGGGGCGTGTGACATCTAGTCGAGGTAGTCGCGCAGTACCTGTGAGCGCGACGGGTGGCGAAGCTTCGACATCGTTTTACTCTCGATCTGGCGGATGCGCTCACGTGTAACCCCGTAGACCTTGCCGATCTCATCGAGGGTCTTGGGCTGTCCGTCGGTCAGGCCGAAGCGCATGCGCACGACACCCGCCTCGCGATCACTCAGGGTGTCGAGCACTGACTCGAGTTGCTCCTGCAGCAGCGTGAACGAGACAGCGTCGGAGGGAACGATGGCCTCGGAATCCTCGATGAGGTCACCGAACTCGCTGTCACCTTCCTCGCCCAGCGGGGTGTGCAAGGAGATTGGCTCGCGGCCGTACTTCTGGACTTCGACGACCTTCTCGGGAGTCATGTCGAGCTCGCGGGCGAGCTCCTCGGGCGTAGGTTCGCGACCGAGATCCTGCAGCATCTGGCGCTGAACGCGAGCGAGCTTATTGATGACCTCAACCATGTGCACCGGGATACGGATCGTGCGTGCCTGGTCGGCCATGGCGCGGGTGATGGCCTGGCGGATCCACCAGGTCGCGTAGGTCGAGAACTTGTAGCCCTTGGTGTAGTCGAACTTCTCGACCGCACGAATCAAGCCGAGGTTTCCTTCCTGGATGAGATCGAGGAAGAGCATGCCGCGACCGGTGTAGCGCTTGGCCAGCGAGACCACGAGACGAAGGTTCGCCTCGAGGAGGTGGTTCTTGGCACGACGACCATCGAGGGCGATGTACTCGTAATCGCGCAGGAGCTTCTTGTCGATCTTCTTGCCCGAGTTCACGAGCTCTTCGGCGAACAGGCCAGCCTCGATGCGCTTGGCGAGCGACACTTCCTGCTCGGCATTCAGCAACGGAACCTTGCCGATCTGCTTCAGGTAGTCCTTGACCGGGTCAGCGGTGGCGCCGGCAACGGTCACGGTCTGTACGGGCTCGTCAGTGTCGTCGACATCGGAGATGACGAAGCCTTCTTCCTCGGCTTCGGCTGCTGCAGGTGTCGCGACCTCCTCGGTGACCTCTTCGGCGACAGCGGCAAGATCCTCGGCGAGGTCAGCCTCGAGCTCGACCTCGAGTTCAGCAACAACCTCGAGCTCAGCCTCGTCGACGTCATCGGCATCGACAACAACGACGCCGTCTTCGGTCTCGAGAACTTCGACTAAGGCATCACCCTTCGCTGCAGCCTTCTTGCCTTTTGCGGCAGGTGCAGGCGCAGGAGCAGCCTTCTTGGCAGGTGCGGCCTTCTTTACAGGAGCAGCCTTCTTGGCGGGCGCGGCCTTCTTTACAGGCGCAGCCTTCTTGGCGGGCGCGGCCTTCTTTACAGGCGCAGCCTTCTTGGCGGGCGCGGCCTTCTTTACAGGCGCAGCCTTC
>JBIJBU010000008.1:0-31218 GCA_044345075.1 Candidatus Nanopelagicales bacterium
CCGTGGTGATGCAGGGCACCCCCCGAGTCACGGCGGCTGTGCGAATCTCGTAGCCATCTAGACGGGGACCCACGCCATACGGCGTGTTAATGATCAGTTGCACGTCGCCGGCCATGATCGCGTCAACAGTCGTCTTCTCACCGTTGGGCCCGGTGCCCTCTGACTGCTTGCGCAGAACCTGGGCCGGGACTCCGTTTCTGCCGAGTACTTCCGCGGTGCCCTGAGTCGCGAGGATGGTGAAGCCAAGGTCGTGCAGGATCTTGATCGGGAAGATTGCCGATCGCTTATCGCGATTGGCAAGAGAAACGAAGGCCGTGCCGGACATCGGGAGTGCGCCGAACGCAGCATCCTGGGACTTCGCGAATGCGATGCCGAAAGTGTCGTCAATCCCCATGACCTCACCGGTAGAGCGCATCTCAGGCCCGAGCACCGTGTCGACACCATGGAAGCGACCGAAGGGCAGCACGGCTTCCTTGACCGAGACTGCGGAGCCGGCCGGCATGGTTCCGCCATCACCGTGAGCAGGCAGGATCCCCTGCTCGCGCAATTCAGCGATTGTCTGGCCGACCATCACTCGCGCTGCGGCTTTCGCGATAGGAACCGCGGTCGCCTTGGAGACGAACGGGACCGTTCGCGAGGCGCGCGGGTTTGCCTCGAGTACGTAGAGAACGTCACCGGCAAGGGCGTACTGCACGTTCAGCAGACCGAGGACACCCACGCCCTTGGCAATGGCCAGGGTTGATGTACGGATGCGTTCGATCTCGCTTGCGCCCAGGGTGATTGGCGGCAGCGCACACGCTGAGTCGCCTGAGTGGATGCCAGCTTCCTCAATGTGCTCCATCACGCCAGCCAGGAATAGCTCCTTGCCGTCAAAAAGGGCATCGACGTCGATTTCGATCGCATCGTCGAGGAATCGATCGACCAGCACCGGATGCTCAGCGGTGACATCGGTCGCACGCGTGAGGTAGTCGGCGAGCATGACATCGTCGTAGACAATTTCCATGCCGCGTCCGCCGAGAACATAACTTGGCCGCACCAGCACGGGGTAGCCCACTTCGGCAGCGATCGCTTGTGCCTCGGGAAACGAGAATGCCGTGCCGTGGCGTGGGGCGGGAAGACCGGCCTCGGCGAGGACACGACCGAAGGCGCCTCGCTCCTCCGCGAGATGAATGGACTCAGGGCTCGTACCGATGATCGGGACGCCGGCATTCTTCAGGGCCTGTGCGAGTCCAAGGGGAGTCTGGCCGCCCAGCTGAACAATCACGCCTACGAGATTTCCGGCACCAGACTCGACGTGCACGATCTCGAGAACATCCTCGAGGGTCAAGGGCTCAAAGTAGAGGCGATCGGATGTGTCGTAGTCAGTCGAGACAGTCTCAGGGTTGCAGTTGACCATGATGGTTTCGTATCCGGCATCGCGCAGAGTGAGCGCAGCATGAACGCACGAGTAGTCGAACTCAATGCCCTGACCGATGCGATTGGGCCCGGAGCCGAGGATGATCACCTTGTCGCGGTCGGTGGGAACCACTTCAGTCTCTTCGTCATACGACGAGTAGTGATAGGGAGTCTGCGCGGCAAACTCAGCAGCACAGGTGTCGACAGTCTTGTAGACCGGGCGCACGCCGAGCGCATGCCGCAACTCGCGAACCTCAGCTTCGCTCAGTCCACGCAGTTGAGCCAACTGGCGGTCAGAGAATCCGTGCCTCTTAGCACGGCGGAGGACATTGGCACTCAAGGTGTCGGCCTGCTTGACCTCTGTTGCCACCTCATTGATCAGGCAGATCTGATCAATGAACCACGGGTCGATCTTGGTCGCCTCGTGCACTTCCTCGGCCGTGGCGCCGTTGGCCAGGGCCTGCTGAACGAGCGACAGCCGACCATCGTGGGGCTTGCGCATTCGCGTGAGGAGATCGGCCACATCGACGGAGTCAGTACTCCAGCTGAACACCGCCTCGGGCTTCTCCAGTGATCGCAGAGCCTTTTGCAGGGCCTCGGTGAAGTTGCGACCGATGGCCATAGCCTCGCCGACACTCTTCATCGTGGTAGTCAGAACCGGATCAGCCTGCGGGAACTTCTCGAAGGCGAATCTCGGCACCTTGACGACGATGTAGTCGAGCGTGGGCTCGAAGGATGCCGGAGTTTGCTCGGTGATGTCGTTGGGAATCTCGTCGAGGGTGTAGCCGATCGCCAGGCGTGCCGCGATCTTCGCAATCGGGAAACCAGTCGCCTTCGACGCAAGCGCAGAAGATCGAGAAACGCGGGGGTTCATCTCGATGACAATCAAGCGCCCGTCAGCCGGATTGATGGCGAACTGGATATTGCATCCACCCGTGTCAACACCCACTGCGCGAATAATCTCGATACCCACATCGCGCATCCGCTGGAACTCTCGATCGGTGAGGGTCAGCGAAGGGGCAACGGTGATGGAGTCGCCGGTGTGAACACCCATCGGGTCGAGATTCTCGATTGAGCAGACAACCACGACATTGTCGTGGCGATCGCGCATAAGCTCGAGCTCGTACTCCTTCCAACCAATGATGGACTCTTCAAGGAGAACCTCAGTAGTGGGGCTGGCCTGCAAACCGGCACCGGCAATGCGCCGAAGATCGGTCTCGTCATAGGCGATGCCTGAGCCGGCACCACCCATCGTGAACGAAGGGCGCACGACGACGGGGTAATGGAGATCGTCCACCGCCTTCAGGCAGTCCTCGAGTGAATGACAGATCCACGAGCGTGCACTTTCAGCACCGATGTCAGCAACGATTTGGCGGAAGATTTCGCGGTTCTCGCCACGTTCGATGGCATCAACATCGGCGCCAATCAGCTCAACGCCGTACTTGGCCAGCACGCCGTTCTTGTGCAGGGCAATCGCGGCATTGAGTGCGGTCTGTCCACCGAGGGTTGGCAAAAGCGCATCCGGGCGCTCCTTGGCAATAATGCGCTCGAGGAACTCTGAGGTGATCGGTTCGATGTACGTGGCGTCCGAGAACTCAGGGTCGGTCATGATCGTGGCAGGGTTCGAGTTCACCAGAACCACGCGAATGCCTTCGTCGCGCAGAACTCGGCATGCCTGCGTACCCGAGTAATCGAACTCGCAAGCCTGGCCAATCACGATCGGGCCGGAGCCGATCACCATGACCGACCGAAGATCCTCACGCCTTGGCATGGATGCCTGCTTCCATTGCTGTCACGAACTCATCGAAGAGGTAGGAGGCATCATGCGGGCCTGCCGCTGCCTCGGGGTGGTACTGCACGCTGAACGCCGGGCGATCGAGCAGACGCAAACCCTCGACAACATCGTCATTGAGGCACACATGGCTCACCTCCGCGCGACCGTAAGGGGTGTCGAAGGCGCCCTCGCGTGGGGCGTCGACCGCGAAACCGTGATTGTGAGCCGTGACCTCTACCTTGCGGGTGCGAAGGTCCATGACCGGTTGATTGATACCGCGGTGGCCGTAGCGCAGCTTGTAGGTACCAAGCCCGAGCGCACGACCGAGAATCTGGTTGCCAAAGCAAATACCGAATACCGGGATGCGTGCCTCGAGTACCGACTGCATCACGGAGATGGCGTGGGTGGCGGTAGCGGGATCACCCGGACCATTGGAGAAGAACACGCCGTCGGGTGACAAGGATGCGATCTGCTCGAACGTGGTGCTCGCGGGCAGCACGTGAACCTCGATGCCACGCTCAGCCATTCGGAAAGGGGTCATGGACTTGATGCCGAGATCAATGGCGGCAACGGTAAAGCGCTTGGTGCCCACGGCATTGATCACGTATGGCTCGACAGTCGTGACCTCATCAGTGAGGTTCGCGCCCTCCATGCCGGGAGTTGCCTGCACCCGCGCCAGCAGTTCGGCGTCGGTTGCCTCGGCATCACTGCCGCTGAACAGACCAACACGCATGCTGCCGCGCTCGCGAAGATGTCGAGTCAGCGCTCGAGTGTCGATCTCGCAGACGCCGACAATCCCCTGAGCGACAAGATCGAACTCAAGATCAGTATCAGCGCGCCAGTTCGAGGTCACCCGAGAGGGGTCACGCACGACATAACCCGCAACCCAGATTCGAGTTGATTCAGGATCCTCGTGATTCATTCCGGTATTGCCAATGTGGGGGGCCGTCATGATCACGACCTGGCGACGGTAGGACGGGTCGGTCAAGGTCTCCTGATAGCCACTCATTCCCGTGGAGAAAACCGCTTCGCCATAGGCCGAGCCGATCGCGCCGAATGAACGACCACGCATGATGCGACCGTCCTCGAGAACGAGGACAGCGGGAACGCGGCTCATGATTGACCTCCGGGATTGAACGCGGTGCAGATCGAGGAATCGATCGCCAGGCACGGAATCATGACCCCATTCAACAGGGCCAGGTCGGAGTGCCTCATACGAGGGCTCCATCGCGAACTGTGACATTTCCGCCATACAGGACGTGGACCACGGCACCTGGCAATTCCATGCTCGCGTAAGGCGTATTCCGTGACTTCGAGGCCAGCTGATCGGAGCTGATTATCCTCGTGGCCGCGGGATCAACGAGGGCAATATTTGCAATGGACCCCACAGTCAGGTCATGCCCTTGCTCGCGAACTCGGCCGATGCGGGCCGGGGCGACCGACATCCGGTCGGCGAGGCCTCGCCAGTCGAGAAGTCCGGGCTCGATCATGGTCTTCACGGCGATGCTGAAGGCGGTCTCGAGTCCGAGCATGCCGAAGGCCGCGGCTCCCCACTCGCAATCCTTGTCCTCATGTGGATGCGGGGCATGGTCGGTGGCGATCGCGTCAATCGTTCCGTCGGCCAGAGCTGCGCGCAGAGCGTCAATGTCTGCTGCGGTGCGCAACGGTGGATTCACCTTGTAGATCGGGTCGTACGTCGACACAAGATCCTCGGTGAGGATCAGGTGGTGCGGGCACACCTCAGCAGTGACATTGACTCCCCTGCCCTTCGCCCAGCGAATCACCTCAACTGACCCTGCGGTCGAGACATGGCACACATGAAGCCGCGAGTTCACGTGCTGCGCCAGCAGCACGTCGCGCGCGATGATCGCCTCTTCTGCCACTGCTGGCCACCCGGTCAGGCCAAGCTGACCCGAGAGGACTCCCTCGTTCATCTGTGCGTTCTCGGTAAGTCGCGGCTCCTGCGCATGCTGAGCTACCACTCCGTCAAATGCCTTCACGTATTCCAGCGCTCGGCGCATCAACGCAGCATCGTGAACGCACTTGCCGTCATCACTGAACACCCTGACCTGAGCCGCAGAGTTCGCCATCGCTCCAATCTCAGCCATGCGCTCACCTGCGAGACCCACCGTGACAGCGCCCACCGGACGCACGTCAACAAGCCCGGTTCGCTCGCCCAATCGCCACACTTGCTCGACCACGCCAGCTGTGTCAGCGACGGGAGACGTATTCGCCATCGCATGCACGCAGGTGTAGCCCCCCAGCGCCGCTGCACGAGAACCCGATTCCACGGTCTCAGCATCTTCACGTCCGGGCTCGCGCAGGTGAGTGTGCAAGTCCACGAATCCGGGAAGGGCGACGAGTCCTTCGCAGTCGATGACATCGCCGCTGGCGGAACCCACGGGTGCGATATCGACGATGAGGCCATCGGCAATCACCAGATCAACGGGGCTCTCGCCGTAGGGACGCGCTTCGCGCAGGACGATGGTCATCTGTCGTTCTCCTTCATTCCGCCGAGCAAGAGATAGAGGACAGCCATGCGAACGCTCACACCGTTAGCGACTTGCTCGACCATGAGCGCCCGCGGGCTGTCGGCTACGTCAGCAGAGATTTCCATTCCGCGATTCATCGGACCTGGATGCAAGATCACCGCGTGATCGGGCAGACGTGACATGCGAGCGGAATCAAGACCGTAAAGGCGTGAGTATTCGAGGGCTGATGGGAAGTATGCGTCGTGCATCCGCTCGCCTTGTACTCGCAGCATCATGATGGCGTCCAGGCGCGGCAGGACGGAATCGATGTCATAACTGACATCACAGGGCCAGGTCTCGACACCCAGTGGGAGCAACGTGGGCGGCGCGACCAACGTGACATGCGCACCTAATGTGCGCAGCAAGAGAACATTGGAACGAGCTACTCGACTGTGCAGGACATCGCCAACGATGCCGACTCGCACTCCATCGAGATCTCCCTTCCCATCGCGCAGGTGCTTGCGCATCGTGAAGGCATCGAGCAGTGCCTGGGTCGGATGCTCGTGGGTTCCGTCGCCGGCGTTGATGACGCTGCCGCCGATCCACCCGGTACTCGCTAGTCGGTGTGGTGCCCCGGAGAGGTTGTGACGGATCACTACCGCGTCGGCGCCCATTGCCTCGAGGGTCAGGGCGGTGTCCTTCAGGCTCTCGCCCTTGGAGACCGATGAGCCCTTGGCCGCGAAGTTGATGACGTCGGCGGAGAGTCGCTTGGCCGCTACTTCGAAGGAAATGCGCGTGCGGGTTGAATCCTCGAAGAAGAGGTTTACGACGGTACGTCCACGCAAGGTGGGAAGTTTCTTCACCGAACGATCAGTGAGGGCCGCAAGCTCAGCAGCCGTATCAAGGATTGTGATCGCCTGGTCGAGATCGAGGTCACCGGCGGACAGCAGGTGCTTCATGCTGACTCCCCCTCGAGAATCGTGACCGAGTCAGATCCATCAATTTCGGCGAGATTTACTCGCACTTGCTCGCCTACCGCTGTAGGTAGGTTCTTGCCAACAAAGTCGGGGCGTATCGGGAGTTCTCGGTGGCCACGGTCGACAAGCACTGCCAGGCGCACCGCGCGAGGACGACCAATGTCGTTGAGTGCATCCAGAGCTGCGCGCACTGTGCGACCTGAGAAGAGGACGTCATCGACGAGCACGACGATTCGGTCATCCACTCCCTCGGGCGGGATTGAGGTCGGCTCGAGTGCCCGCGCGGGACGTAGCCGAAGATCATCGCGATAAAGGGTGATGTCGAGTGCCCCCGTGGGAACCGAGTAGCCTTCGATATCGGAGATCTCGGCACGAATTCTCTCAGCCAGCGCGACACCGCGGGTGGGAATACCTAGGAGCACGAGTTCATCGGCGCCCTTAGCGCTCTCGACAATCTCGTGGGAAATACGGCGAACTGCACGGGCGATATCAGAATCGTCGAGGACGATACGCGTGCGTGAAGAATCCATTAAGGACCCCCTTCCCCGCCTCACAGGACGGGCTTAAAGGACGTCGAACAAGTCGAACTCTATCGGCTAAACCCCGCCACCCGTACCGGCCATGCCGATCTTGTGAACACGCATGCCGTTGGTGGTGCCCGGAACTCCCGGTGGCACGCCAGCCACTATGACGACCTTCTCGCCGATGGTGGCTCGGCCAATATCCAGCAAAGCCTTATCGACCTGGACAACCATGTCGTCGGTGTGCGCCACCTGGGGAACCAGGAAGGTCTCCACACCCCAGACCAGCGACAGCTGGCTCCGCACGCGCGGCCTGGGGGTGAATGCCAGTATTCGAGTCGGCGGCCGCCAGCGCGACACAAGCCGGGCCGACATTCCGGTCTCGGTGAAGGCGATCAGGTGCGTGGCCCCGGAGTCGATGGCCACCTGCACGGCAGCTCGAGTCAGGGATCTGGCAGTAGAACCGAAGCGCGAGTCAACGAGGGGAGGAAGCTGGTCGAGCGCTTGCTCCTCAATGTGCTCGATGATCCGACCCATGGTCTCGATCACGAGTACCGGGTGCTCACCGACACTCGTTTCACCAGACAGCATCAGGGCATCGGCTCCATCGAGTACCGCATTGGCAACGTCGCTCGCCTCAGCGCGGGTCGGCCGGTTCGCCGTGATCATGGAGTCGAGCATCTGGGTGGCAACGATGACCGGCTTACCTGCTTCGCGGCACATCTGGATAGCCCGCTTCTGCACGAGTGGGACCATCTCGAGTGGCAGTTCAACGCCGAGATCACCGCGCGCGACCATGACACCGTCGAACGCCGCCACGATCTCCTCGAGGTTCTCGACTGCCTGAGGCTTCTCGACCTTGGCGAGAACAGGCAGTCGAACCCCTTCTTCAGCCATGATCGCGTGCACGTCATCGATATCCGCGGCGCTGCGCACGAAGGAGAGCGCGATCATGTCGGCTCCGATACGCAGGGCCCAGCGAAGATCATCGCGGTCCTTGTCGCTCAGGGCAGGCACGCTCATTGCGGCGCCGGGCAGGTTGAAGCCCTTGTTGTCCGAGACCCGGCCGCCCTCGACAACCTTGGTCACGACACGAGGGCCGTCGACACGAACGACCTCGAGTGCCACCCGACCGTCATCGACAAGGACCTTGTCTCCGGGCTTCACGTCACCGGGCAGACCTTGGTAGGTCGTCGAGACCATCTGGGCATCGCCGGGAACTTCCTCGGTGGTGACGATGAACTCGGCGCCGTTCTCGAGAAGAACTGGGCCACTAGCGAACTTGCCGAGTCGGATTTTCGGGCCCTGGAGATCGACCAGGATTCCGACGCCACGGCCCGAGGCATCGGAGGCCTCGCGCACCATCTGATAGGTCTGTGCGTGCACCTCATGGGTGCCGTGGGACAGGTTCAGCCGGGCGACATCCATGCCTGCGTCGATCAGCGAACGGAGGATCTCCGGGGTACTCGTCGCAGGGCCCATCGTGGCAACAATCTTCGCGCAACGCATGAGCGTGAGCCTACCTCGTGAGTGAGTAAACGGTTACACCAAGAGCTGGCGAGCCGTGGACTTGATCGGTGACGGCAGATTCGTGTTGCCCGACAGGTAGGTATCCACCGTTGCGGCAGCTGATCTGCCCTCGGCGATGGCCCACACGATGAGCGACTGCCCTCGACCGGCGTCACCTGCCACGAAGACACCATCAACCGCGGTGCGGTAATTGGCGTCACGCTCGAGATTGCCTCGGGCGTCCAGCGAAAGACCCAGCTGTTCGGACAGGGTCGTTGCCTCAGGCCCGACGAAACCCATGCTCAAGAACACGTAGTCAGCAGGCAACACGCGCTCACTGCCCTCGATCGGTCGGAAGCCACCCTCATGCGGCTCAACATCGACCAGGCGTAGACCGGTGACGTTGCCGGCATCGTCCCCGACGAACTCGGTCGTCGAGACTGCATAGACGCGTTCCCCGCCCTCCTCGTGAGCGCTGGTGACCCGATAAGTCATCGGGTAGGTCGGCCACGGCTGGGCAGCCGGGCGCTCTGATGTGGGCATTGGCAGGATCTCGATCTGGGTCACCGACGCGGCACCTTGACGATGCGAGGTTCCCAGGCAGTCAGCTCCAGTGTCCCCACCACCAATGATCACGACATGCTTGCCGGTCACCGAGATTGGCGACTCGGGCATATCGCCCTCCTGCACTCGGTTAGCCAGAGGCAAGAACTCCATGGCCTGGTAGATGCCCTTGAGATCGCGACCTGGTACCGGGAGATCACGCCACGAGGTGGCGCCAATGGCAACCACGACGGCGTCATAACGCCGACGCAGGTCATCACCGGTGATGTCGACACCGACATCGACACCAGCACGAAACTTCACGCCCTCCGCTTCCATCTGGGCAATGCGGCGATCGATGTGGCGCTTTTCCATCTTGAACTCTGGAATGCCATAGCGAAGCAGCCCGCCGATCCGATCAGCTCGCTCGTACACCGCAACGGTGTGCCCCGCTCGGGAAAGCTGCTGGGCTGCGGCAAGGCCGGCCGGGCCAGACCCGATGACCGCGACTGTCTTGCCGGAGAGTCGCTCCGGCGGTTGCGGAGTGACCCAGCCTGAATCCCAGGCACGGTCGATGATCGACACTTCGACCTGCTTGATCGTGACGGGATCCGCGTTGATGCCGAGCACGCAGGCTGTCTCGCACGGAGCGGGACACAACCGACCGGTGAACTCGGGGAAGTTGTTCGTGGCGTGCAGGCGCTCGGACGCCGCCTCCCAGTCGGAATGCCAGACGAGGTCATTCCATTCCGGGATCAGATTCCCGAGCGGGCAGCCGTTGTGGCAGAACGGGATACCGCAGTCCATGCAACGACCTGCCTGCTTCTCCAGCTTCTCGCCGGGGAATTCGTTGTAGACCTCGCGCCAATCTTGCAGGCGAACGTCAACCGGCCGACGCGCCGGCAACTCTCGCTCGGTGGTCAAGAAACCCTTCGGATCAGCCATCTCAGCCTCCCATTACCGCGACCAGGGGATCGCGTCCTTCCTCAATTGCAAGCTCACGGATCTTGATGACCCGCTTGTAGTCCTTGGGCATCACCTTGGTGAACCGCCCCGCGGCAGAAGACCAATCAGCGAGTAATTCCGACGCAAACCGCGAATCAGTTTCCTCAACATGGCGGCGGATGATGCCCTCAAGCACGGCGTTGTCATCGTCGCTGAGCAAATCTAGGTCGACCATCTCCGGGTTTACCTTCGCAGGATCGAGATCGATGACGAAGGCAATACCGCCGGACATCCCAGCTCCGAGGTTGCGGCCCGTCGTGCCGAGAATCGCGACAATGCCACCGGTCATGTACTCGAGTGCATGATCGCCGACCCCTTCCACGACTGCCGTCGCTCCGGAGTTACGTACGCAGAAGCGCTCACCTACACGGCCCCGGAGGTAGATCTCTCCAGAAGTGGCGCCATAGCCGATGACATTGCCCGCAATGGTGTTCTCATGTGCATTGAACGTTGCTGCGCGATCAGGGCGCACGATGATGCGACCACCGGACAAACCCTTACCTACATAGTCGTTCGCATCACCTTCGAGTCGAAGGGTGATGCCTGCAGGAAGGAAAGCACCGAACGACTGTCCGGCTGAGCCGTGGAAGGTGAGATCGATCATGCCGTCCGGCAGACCTGCTCCCCCATGTGCTCGCGTGACCGCGCTACCCAGCATGGTTCCCACCGTGCGGTTGACGTTTCGAATTTCGAACTGCGCTCGAATGGGCTCAGCCTTGTCGATTGCCGGCGCACAAATGCGCAGCAACTCTTGATCTAGGGCTGCCTCGAGTCCGTGATCTTGAGCGACAACCTGACGACGCGGTGCTGAGGGATCAATGTCTGGCACGTGCAGGATCGGTGCCAGGTCGAGACCTGAGGCCTTCCAATGATCAACAGCCTTCTCGACATCGAGGAACTCTGCCTGGCCAACCGCCTCATCAATGCTGCGGAAGCCCAGCGCTGCGAGATAACCGCGAACCTCCTCCGCGATGTACTCGAAGAAGGTTTCGACGAATTCGGGCTGACCGGTGAAACGCTCGCGCAAGATTGGATTCTGCGTCGCCACACCGACCGGACATGTGTCGAGATGGCACACCCGCATCATCACGCAGCCCATAACGACTAGCGGCGCCGTGGCAAACCCGAACTCCTCCGCACCCAACAGCGCGGCGATGATGACATCGCGTCCGGTTTTCAACTGGCCATCAGCTTGAACCACGATGCGATCACGAAGGCCATTGAGCAAAAGGGTCTGCTGCGCCTCAGCCAGCCCCAGCTCCCAAGGAGTGCCGGCATGCTTGAGGGAGGTCAGCGGCGATGCACCGGTTCCACCATCGAAGCCGGAGATCAGCACGACGTCAGCGTGCGCCTTGGCCACACCAGCAGCGACCGTGCCGACACCGATTTCAGAGACGAGCTTCACGTGAACTCGGGCCTGAGGATTCGCATTCTTCAGGTCATGAATGAGCTGCGCGAGGTCCTCAATCGAATAAATGTCATGGTGAGGCGGAGGCGAGATCAAGCCCACGCCCGGCGTGGAGTGCCGGGTCTTCGCAACCCACGGGTACACCTTGTGACCGGGAAGCTGACCGCCCTCGCCTGGCTTGGCACCCTGGGCCATCTTGATCTGGATGTCATCACTGTTCACGAGGTATTCGCTGGTGACACCGAATCGCCCTGAGGCCACCTGCTTGATTGATGATCTCTTCGAGTCGCCATTCGCCATCGGCAAGAAGCGCTCGGGATCCTCGCCACCCTCACCCGTGTTGGACTTCGCGCCCATCCGATTCATGGCGATGGCGAGGGTCTCGTGCGCCTCAGCTGAGATCGAGCCGTAGGACATCGCGCCCGTCGAGAATCGCTTGATGATGTCGGCAGCGGATTCAACCTCGTCGATGGGGACTGCTGGACGCATGCCCTCACGAAGGTTGAACAGACCACGCAGGGTCATCAATCGCTCTGACTGAGTGTCCACCCGCTCGGTGTACTGCTGGAAGATATCGAAGCGCTTGTTGCGCGTCGCGTGCTGCAGACGGAAGACGGTCTCCGGGTCAAAGAGATGCTGCTCGCCCTCTCGACGCCACTGATACTCGCCACCGACGTTCAGTGTGCGGTGGGCGGGAGCGATACCCGAAGTCGGGTACGCAATCGCATGTCGGGCTGCAACTTCGTCGGCAATCACATCGAGGCCGATTCCGCCGAGCTTGGAGGAGGTACCCACGAAGTAGGTCTCCACGAGCTCGCGAGACAGACCGATGGCCTCGAAGATCTGCGCACCTCGATATGAGGCAACAGTCGATACACCCATCTTGGACATGACCTTGAGCAGGCCCTTGCCGAGTGACTTCACGATGTTGCGCATTGCCTTCTCGGGCGTGACACCTTCGATGACGCCGCGTCGGACGAGATCCTCGACCGATTCCAATGCGAGGTAGGGATTGACTGCTGCTGCCCCGTAGCCGACCAGCAAAGCGACATGGTGAACCTCGCGGACGTCACCAGCCTCGATGAGCAAGCTGACCATGGTGCGCGTCTTGGTGCGCACCATGTGGTGATGAACTGCAGCGCACAGCAGCAGGGACGGAATGGGTGCCATCTCCGCGTTGCTGTCACGGTCGGAGAGCACGATGAACCGCTTGCCCTGGCGGATCACCGCATCGACCTCATGGAAGATCTCCGTCAGACGACGCGCGAGACCTTCGCCGCCCTCGGATACGCGGTATAGGCCGCTAATGCGCACGCCTGCGAATCCAGGCTGAGTGCCGTCGGCGTTGATGTGCAGAATCTTGGCGAGCTCGTCGTTGTCGATGACCGGGAAGGGGAGCACGACGGCACGCGAGTGCTCGGGGCTCGGCTCGAGGAGATTTCCCTCCGGACCGATGATGCTGGACAACGAGGTGACGATCTCTTCACGAATGGCGTCCAGCGGTGGATTCGTGACCTGCGCGAACAATTGCTGGAAGTAGTCGAAGAGCAGTCGCGGTCGAGCAGAGAGCACCGCGACAGGAGTGTCAGTACCCATCGAACCGATCGGCTCAATGCCAAGCGTGGCCATCGGCTCGAGGATGATGCGCAGTTCCTCTTCCGTGTAACCGAAGGTCTGCTGACGTCGCGCAACCGAGCCGTGCGTATGCACGATGTGCTCACGCTCCGGCAGATCATCGAGGTGGATCAAGCCCGCGTCGAGCCATTCCTGGTAGGGCGACTCAGCTGCCAACGCAGACTTCACTTCGTCATCCTCGATGATGCGATGCTGCTCGGTATCGACGAGGAACATCAGCCCAGGCTGCAGGCGGCCCTTGCGCACGATTGACGCAGGATCGATGTCGAGCACGCCCGACTCCGAACCGAGGACGACAAGTCCGTCGTCAGTAACCCAGAAGCGACCGGGGCGAAGCCCGTTGCGATCCAGCACTGCTCCGATCACGGTGCCATCGGTGAAGCAGACGTTCGCGGGACCATCCCAAGGCTCCATGAACGTGGCATGGAACTCGTAGAAAGCACGTCGAGCCGGATCCATGCTGAGGTTGTTCTCCCAGGCTTCGGGAATCATCATCAGAACCGAGTGCGGGAGTGAGCGTCCGCCAAGGTGCAGCAGCTCAAGCACCTCATCAAATGAGGCCGAATCACTGCCGCCGTTGGCACAGATCGGGAACAGACGCGTCGGGTCACCCGGCAGAACCGACGAGGTGAGTAGCGACTCACGAGCACGCATCCAGTTGCGGTTGCCCTGGACCGTGTTGATCTCGCCGTTGTGGGAGATGTACCGATATGGATGCGCCAACGGCCACGACGGGAAGGTATTGGTCGAGAAGCGCGAGTGCACGAGGGCAAGCGCCGAGGCCACTCGGACATCGGAAAGATCGGGGTAGAACGGCTCGAGCTGACCCGTGGTCAGCATGCCCTTGTAGACGATCGTCCGCGACGAGAGCGAACCGAAGTAGACACCGGCATCATGCTCCGAGCGCTTACGCAGGCCGTAGACCATGCGATCAAGCTCGAGTCCCGCCAGGCGCGGCGACGTGGCGACGAACAGCTGCTCGAAAACCGGCATCACACTGCGCGCGGTCGCACCAACTGTCGAAGCGTCAACGGGTACCGAGCGCCAGCCAAGAACCTCGACGCCCTCCTCTGCCGCGATGGCCTCGATTCGCGCCTTGGCTCGTGCCCGATCAGCGTCACTGACGGGAAGGAAGGCAATTCCGGCCGCATAGGAACCCGCCTCGGGGAGCGAGAACTCCACTTCCTCGCGGAAGAAGGCGTCGGGGATCTGGATCAAGATGCCGGCACCGTCACCGCTATCGGGCTCGCTGCCCGAAGCACCTCGGTGCTCCAGATTACGCAGCGCAGTCAGCGCCTTGTCGACGATCTCGTGCGAGGGAATACCGGTCAAGGTGGCCACGAAAGCCACGCCACAGGCGTCGTGCTCTCGGGTGGGGTCGTACAAGCCCTGAGCTGCAGGGGCGTTGGTGTAGCTGGCCATCAGATGTCCTTGTCGTCGCCGGATCCGCTCGGGCACACCCGAACCATTCACAGGACGACGTTGGCCTGCCCCGGAATTCTAGGGGATGGGGGCATCAAGGACGAATCGAGCCTGCTCAACGTCGAGGGCCATCTGGTCGAGGAATTCCTCGAGGGTGTCGAAGACTTGCTGTCCGCGCAGGAAACGGGTGAAGGTCACCCGCGCCGGGAGCCCGTAGAGATCTAGGCCCTCACGATCGATGCAATAGGCCTCGACACGCCGTTCTGAGCCCTGGAACTGCGGATTCGTGCCCACGGATATCGCGGCCGGGAACTTCTCCCCTCCCACGTCGAGCCAGCCTGCGTAGACCCCGTCGGCGGGGACAAGCATCCTGGCTTCGGCGTGGATATTGGCGGTGGGATACCCGAGATCTCTACCGCGGTGGTCACCGTGCACAACCGTGCCGGTCAACGAGTAAGGGCGGCCGAGGACCTCACCGGCATCCTCGACGTCACCAGCGCTGACCAGCCGACGGATCCTCGTGGAGGACCACGGCGCAAAATCCGCAGCTACGGGGACCACATGAGCGGTGATGCCCCGGGCAGCACACTCGGTCTTCAACAGTTCGGGAGTGCCCTCAGCCATGCGACCGAAACGGAAGTTCTCCCCCACAACCACGTGCTCCGCATGCATCCTTTCCACGAGCGCGTCATCAATGAACTCCGCCGGCGTGATGTGCGCATAGTCGGGTGTGAAGTCGATGACCTCGACGGCATCGGCGCCTGCCTCGAGGAGCAACTGAATGCGGTCGTCGAGGGTGGCAATCTGGGCCGGAACCGAATCCGGGCGCAGTACTGCGGCAGGGTGTGGAAAGAACGTGACGGCCACGAGCGGCAGACCGGCTTCATCAGCGATCGTGCGCGCGAGATCGATCAGGCTGCGGTGTCCGCGATGAACACCGTCGAACACGCCTATGCAGGCGACCACGCTGCCACTCGTCTCTCTCATCAGGGCACCAGCCTAGATCAGCCGACGAAGACGGCGAGGTAGCGAAGACAATCGCCCTCGGATTCGGCGAGTGCAAGCACCGAACCTCCGGGGGCGAACAGTGCAGTGGGCGACTCAAGGTGAAACGGGATTCTTCGGCCATGGCTGACGTGGTCGGCGTCCTCGTCACTCAGCACCAAGGACGGGAAGCACTCACGGGCCGCCTCGGCAATCGGGATAAGAGCCTGCGGGCCCAGGGATTCGAAACTCGAGGCGCCCTCGAGACTGAATGCACCGATGCGCGTACGCCGCAACATGGTCAGATGAGCACCGACCCCCAACGCCTCACCCAAGTCTCGTGCAAGCGCTCGAACATAGGTGCCCGTCGTGCATTCTACGTGAACATCAATGTCGATCGCAGCGATCTCGCGTCGCACCTGCGTGCGTTCAAATCTAGATACCGTCACGGTGCGAGCCTTCAGCTCAACGTTCTCGCCGGCACGAACACGTGCATAAGACCTCTTGCCGTCCACCTTGATGGCACTCACTGAGCTCGGAACTTGCTGGATCACGCCGGTCAGGGCGTGCATCGCCTGGTCGATGGCAAGCTCAGTTACTTGATCGAGTAGCGAGTCGGGCGCCTTCGCGATGATCTCCCCCTCGGCATCGTCGGTCACCGTGGTGCTGCCGAGTCGGATCGTGGCGAGGTATTCCTTGTCATGCAGCGCGAGATGGCCGAGCAATCGGGTAGCCCGTTCAACACCGAGAATCAGCAGGCCGGTGGCCATCGGATCCAGGGTGCCGGCATGACCGATCTTGCGAGTACCGAGAGCACGACGAGCCGCAGCGACCGCGCCATGCGAGGTGATCGCACCCGGCTTGTCGACCAGGAGCAACCCCGAGGGAACCACGCCGGGCAGCGAGGACGTCATGCCTCGGTGTCGGCATCCTCGTCGCGCGGATGTCGATAGGGATCGGCGTCGCCCGCATAGGTGGCCTTTTCTGCCTGCTCGTGAACATGCGCATCGGCCTCGGCCGCCTTTCGCAGGAGATCCTCGAGCTGACGGGCATTGTCGGGAATCGCGTCAAGGAAGAACGCGAGACTCGGGGTGAACTTGATGCCGGTTTGCTTACCCACCTCGCTGCGAAGCACCCCTTTTGCGGACTCCAGGGCAGCAGCGGTCGACACGCGCTCTTCATCGTCGCCGTACACGGTGTAGAACACCGAAGCCTCACGAAGATCCGGGGTGACTCGAACATCGGTGATGGTGATGAAACCGAGCCGCGGATCCTTGATCCGCATCTCGAGAGTCTCTGCCACGATCACCTTGATTCGGTCGGCCATCTTTCGCTGTCGGGCCTCACTGCTCATGGCTTTCTCGGCTTCTCGCGCATCTCATAGGTCTCAATGACGTCGTCGACCTTGACATCTTGGAAGTTGCCCAGGTTGATGCCGCACTCAAAGCCTTCGCGCACCTCAGTCACATCGTCCTTAAAACGACGCAGGCCGGCCACGGCAATGCTTTCCGCGACGACTGCGCCATCACGGATAAGGCGTGCCTTGGAATTACGCTTGATCTCACCTGACTGCACGAGGCAGCCGGCAATCGTGCCGAACTTGCTCGACTTGAAGACCTCGCGAACCTCGGCGGTACCGAGCTGCACCTCTTCGTACTCGGGCTTGAGCATGCCCTTGAGTGCCGCCTCGACCTCTTCGATCGCCTGGTAGATGACGCTGTAGTAGCGAACATCGACGCCTTCCTCGGAGGCGAGCTCAGCAACCTTGCCTTCGGGGCGCACGTTAAAGCCGATGATGACCGACTTCGATGCACTGGCCAAGGTGACGTCGTTCTTGTTGATGGCACCGACGCCGCGATGGATCACGCGCAACGAGACTTCCTCGCCCACATCGATCTTCAGCAAGGCGTCCTCGAGTGCCTCGACCGAGCCGGAGACATCGCCCTTGATGATGAGGGTGAGCTCGGAGATCTCGCCGCGCTCGACCGACTCGAGGAAATCCTCGAGAGAGCGCTTGACTCGATTGCGTGCGAGCAACGCGTTGCGCTCACGTGCCTGTCGGGTCTGAGCAATCTGTCGAGCGATTCGATCCTCGGCCACGACCATGAAGCTGTCGCCTGCACCGGGAACGGAGGTAAGTCCGAGAACCTGAACGGGGAACGAGGGGCCTGCTTCATCAACGACATTGCCTTCGTCGTCGAGCATGGCGCGCACGCGACCGAACGCATCACCGGCAACGATGGAATCGCCGGCGCGCAAGGTGCCGCGCTGCACGAGTACCGTGGCAACCGGACCGCGTCCGCGGTCGAGGTGCGCCTCAATGGCAACACCCTCAGCCTGCTGAACAGGGTTTGCGCGCAGATCGAGTGCGGCGTCAGCGGTGAGCAGCACGGCATCGAGAAGACTCTCGATACCCGTACCGGCCTTTGCCGACACGTCGACGAACATGGTGTCGCCGCCGAACTCCTCGGCCACCAGGCCGTACTCGGTCAACTGGGTGCGGACCTTCATCGGGTCTGCGCCTTCCTTGTCGACCTTGTTCACGGCCACGACGATCGGAACGCCAGCGGCCTGCGCATGGTTGAGTGCCTCAATCGTCTGAGGCTTCACGCCGTCGTCGGCCGCGACCACCAGGATCGAGATGTCGGTGACCTGAGCGCCACGTGCACGCATGGCCGTGAAGGCCTCGTGACCGGGGGTATCGATGAAGGTGATCTTGCGATCGCCTTCAGCCGTGTGCGCGGTGGCCTGGTACGCACCGATGTGCTGGGTGATGCCACCGGCCTCGCCGCCGATGACGTTCGTCTTGCGAATCGCGTCGAGGAGTCGGGTCTTGCCGTGGTCGACGTGACCCATGACCGTGACGACCGGCGGACGAACAACGAGGTCATCCTCATTGCCTTCGTGCTCACCGAACTCCAGGTTGTACGACTCGAGCAACTCACGATCTTCGTCCTCAGGGGACACGACCTCGACGGCGTAGCTGAGCTCGGCGCCCAGCAGACGCAGCGTGTCGTCATCAATCGACTGAGTCGCCGTGACCATCTCACCCAGGCCGATGAGGACCTTGACGAGATCTGCCGGCATCGCGTCGATCTTCTCGGCGAAGTCGGTCAGACTCGCGCCACGGGGCAGGCGGACGGTGGCACCGCCACCACGCATGATGCGCACGCCCTCCATGACCGGAGCCTGCATGTTGTCGAACTCCTGGCGCTTCGCGCGCTTGGACTTGCGGCCCTTGGACGGGCGACCGCCGGGGCGACCGAAGGCGCCTGCCGTCGTGCCACGACCACCGGGGCCACTGCGGCCGGGGAAACCTCCGCCGGGTGCTCCACCAGGTGCTCCACCAGGGCCGCCGGGACGACCTGCAAAGCCACCGCCGCCGGGTGCTCCACCGGGACGACCGCCGGGTGCGCCACCGGGACGACCGCCGGGTGCGCCACCAGGACGACCGCCGGGTGCGCCACCAGGACCGCCCGGACGACCGGTCGGTGCCGGACGACCCTGACGGGCAGGCATGGAACCAGGATTCGGACGCGGAGCTCCGGGCACGCCACCTGCTGCGGGCGCCGGACGACCCATGCCGGTGCTTCCACCGAAGGGGTTATTACCCGGACGCGGACCAGCCGGACGACCCATGCCGGTGCTTCCGCCGAAGGGGTTATTACCCGGACGCGGACCAGCGGGACGCGGACCCGCAGCCGGAGCTGACGAATCAGTTGACGCGGCGGGTTCCGCAACGGGAGCAGAATCTTCGGGCGTGGCAACTGCAGCGGGCGCCGCGGCCGCCTTCATGGCGGGCTCTGCGGGCACTGCTGGTACAGCCTCGGCAGGGGCTGCCTCGACCGGAGCTTCCGCAGCGGCTGCGGCCTTCTTCGTGGTCTTCTTGGCCGCCGTCTTCTTCACGGGAGCCTCGACAGCCGGCATAGCTTCCTTGAGCTTGCGGATGACGGGTGCTTCCACCGTGGATGAGGCGGACTTTACGAACTCACCGAGTTCTTGCAGCTTGGCAAGAACGTCCTTACTAGAAACCCCGAGCTCTTTGGCGAGCTCGTGGACCCGGACCTTTGACACAACTCTCCTGTCTTTGGCCCAGGCTTACCGCACCGGGCCGTCAGTTCAAACGACGCATGGTCAAATCCGTGCGTTCATCGGGTGTAAGTCCTCATGAGGGGCTCCCGAACGGTGGGCGGAGGTCAGGGCGGAGTGCCACTGGCCAAGAGGCACTATACCCGCAGCGCGCCCGGCTCTTGAACCAGCGACAGGTCAACGATGCCCTCGAGGCGCAGGGCACGGGCCCAGGCGCGGCGCTTGGTCGCCTCGGGAACGCACTGTGGGTGTACCCAGGCACCCCGACCGCCGAGGGCTCCCCGCGGGTCGGGGGTAACTGTCTGCCCCACGGCCACGACGTGCGCCAGGGGCGGATCGGTATCAGGTTCTTGTCGAGCCCGACAACCGATACAGGTGCGCATCACCTCAGTCGTCGGCTTCCGAGGCAGCAACTGTCGGCGCAGCCGGGGCCGAATCGGAGCGAATGTCGATACGCCACCCCGTCAGTCGAGCGGCGAGACGGGCATTTTGCCCCTCGCGGCCGATGGCCAAGGACAATTGATAATCAGGCACGATCACGCGCGCAGCTCGTGCCACCGGATCGACGATCAGGACTGACTCGACTCGTGCGGGCGAAAGCGCGTGGGCGATCATCTCTGCCGGGTCGTCGCTGAAATCGACAATATCGATCTTCTCGCCGCCGAGCTCGCTCATGACCTGCCGTACTCGTTGCCCCAGTGGGCCGATGCAGGCGCCCTTGGCATTGACGCCGGGCACGGTGGAGCGAACTGCGATCTTGGTGCGATGACCTGCCTCGCGTGCCAGTGCATTGATGGTGACCGTGCCGTCGGCGATCTCCGGAACCTCGAGTGCGAAGAGTGCGCGCACGAGATTGGGATGACTGCGCGAGATGGTCACCTGCGGACCCTTGAAGCCCTTGCGTACGGCAGTGACGATGCCCTTGATGCGCTCGCCGTGTAGGTAGGACTCCCCCGGAACTTGCTCCTCAGGCGGAAGATTCGCCTCAACCTTGCCGATGTCGACTCTCACCATGCGCGGATTGCTGTTCTGCTGGATGACACCCGAGATCAAATCGCCCTCGCGACCTGCGAACTCACTGTGGGTGACGTCGTCCTCTGCCTCACGCAGGCGATTGAGCAGGACCTGTCGCGCGGTCGTGGCCGCAATCCGACCGAACCCATCAGGAGTGTCGTCGTACTCGCGCACGACATTTCCCTCGTCATCAAGTTCGCATGCGTAGACCACGACGTGCCCGGTCTTGCGATCGAGAGTCGCGCGAGCCCGCGTAGCCGCGCCCTCGGTGCGAAGGTAGGCGGTCAGAAGTGCCTGCTCGATGGTATCGACCACGAGCTCCAGCGAGAGATCTTTTTCGCGAACCAGGGCCTTCAGCGCACTGACATCGATATCCATGACTACTCCTTCTCCGAGCGGTTGAATTCGACCTGGACAGTTCCGCGCAGTAGTTCCGCGAGGGGCACGGATAGAGCATCACCCTTCTCGGGCTGCAAGACGACTACTCCCGCGTCGACAGAAGTGATTCGGGCACTTATCGAAGTGCCGTCGACAAAGTCGGCATTGACCAGGCGAGTGACAGCTCGGCGCCAGTGCGCTTGTGAGGTGAGGGGGCGGTCGGTTCCCGGGGAGGTGACTTCGAGAACGTAAGCGTCACCGAGGACTGACTCGTATTCGGGACGATCGAGAATCTCCGACACCTGATGGCTAACAGAAGCGACGAGGTCCAGATCAACTCCGCCATCGCGATCGATGACGACTCGCACGAGCTGGCGCCGACCGGCCTTGGTAATGGTGACGTCCTCGACATCAATGCCGGTGTCGACTACAGCCGTCATCTCGGCCTGGATCTGCTGGGCGAGATCACCATGGGTAGTGCCTGTCATCGCTGCTCCTGGTGCCATTCAATTGTCGGATTCACTTATCGCCTGCGTCGTGCCCGGCGAGAAGAGTCTAACGCCACGTGGCATCCTGGTTCGATGCGAAGAAACTCGAGCCGGAGTGTCCTAGCGGGAGTGATGACCACACTCGCCCTCACGAGCGTCCTCGTGAGCGGGTGCGGCGGCTCCTCACCTGCCCAGCCCGAGAGTTCGACCTCGGCGGCCGCCGCCGTTGACGAGACATCGCTCAGCACCTTGATCGAGGCTGAGAATGCGGCGATCTACGCCTACGGAGTGATCGGCGCTCACCTCACCGGCGCGCCTCGTACCCGCGCGCTCGTAGCCCTCAAGGCGCATCGACAACTGCGCGATTCCTGGATTTCCGCCGCTCAAGACGCGGAGCAGGAGGTACCGCCGGCGGCAATCGCCTACGACCTACCCATCAATGTGCAAGGCCGCGCGACTGCCGAGGCGCTGTCGATCGAGATCGAGGAACGACTTATCACGGTATACGAGTCCGCAGGCGAGGTAGCCGCGCCGGCTCTCACTGCTTCTCGTGAGCGGCTAAGGCAAATCTCCCTGAACCAGTAACTACTTTCCGCAGATTGAACTGAGCTCAGCGACGGCGTCGGCGATCGCGATGTCGGAGCGCTCCCCAGTGGATCGGTCCTTGACCTCGATGAAGCCCTCCGGAAGTCGCTTTCCGACGACCACGATGGTGGGCACCCCGATGAGTTCAGAGTCATTGAACTTCACTCCGGGAGAAACCGAGCGACGGTCATCGAGCAGAACACGGATCCCCTTCGCGTCGAGTTCAGCCGCTAATTGATCGGCGTACTCAAATGGCTCATCGGACTTTCCGGTGGCGATCAGGTGTATGTCGGCCGGCGCGACCTCACGGGGCCAGATCAGGCCCTTGTCGTCATGTGACTGCTCCGCGATGGCCGCGACGGCACGCGAGACACCGATGCCGTAGGACCCCATGGTGACCGTGACAAGCTCCCCGGTCTCTCCCTGAACCTTCAGCCCCATGGCCTCGGCGTACTTTCGACCCAGCTGGAAGATATGACCGATCTCGATGCCGCGCGCCAGCGTCAGGGCTCCACCGCACTGCGCACACAGATCACCTTCACGAACCTCGGCGACCTCGATGGTGCCGTCATCGGTGAAATCTCGACCCGCCACAAGATCGAAGACATGACTGCCCGCAAGGTTGGCTCCGGAGATCCACGACGTGCCCTCGACCACGCGAGGATCGACGAGGAACTCAATGCCGGCCGGCTTCGCGGATCCGAGGACGCCAGGACCGATGTATCCCTTGATCAATGCAGGATGCTTCGCGAAGTCAGCCTCCTCGAAAGGACGAGCCTCACGCGGGTGCAGGACAGCCTCAAGTCGCTTGGCATCAACTTCGCGGTCACCGGGAAGCCCGATAGCCAGTGGCTTCTGAGTTCCGTCGGTATCGGTCACCATGAACACCACGACCTTCAGCGTGTCGGCGCCAGTCCAGTCGCGATCAGCGCGGCGCAACGAGCCAGTGGAGTTCGAGAAGGCCACGAGATCCTCGATTGAGGAAGCGTTGGGCGTCGACTCAGCATGTGATGCTGGTAGCGCGCTGTAATCCGGCGCGGCAGGAACCGGCGTGATCACTGCCTCGACATTGGCGGCATAGTCACACGCGGTGCAACGTACGAAGGAGTCCTCGCCGACAACCGTGGGAGCCAAGAACTCCTCGCTGGCCGAGCCGCCCATGGCGCCTGACATGGCCGAGACGATCACGAACTCGAGCCCGAGTCGGCTGAAGGTGTCGATATAGGCCTGACGATGGCGCGCGTATGACGCCTCGAGGCCAGCATCGTCGATATCGAAGGAGTAGGAATCCTTCATGACGAACTCACGTCCGCGCAGGATGCCCGCGCGCGGTCGCGCCTCATCGCGGTACTTAGTCTGGATTTGGTAAAGGGTGACGGGCAGATCCTTGTAGGACGAGTACTCGCCCTTGACCATCAGAGTGAACATCTCCTCATGTGTCGGTCCGAGGAGATAGTCGGCGTTCTTGCGATCTTGCAGTCTGAACAAGGTGTCGCCGTACTCGCTCCACCGACCGGTGGCCTCATATGCCTCACGCGGGAGCAATGCAGGGAAGTGCACTTCCTGGAAACCAGCGGCATTCATTTCCTCGCGCACGATGCGCTCGACATTTCGGTAGACCTCGTAGCCAAGCGGCAGCCAGGAGAAGATGCCGGGCGCAACACGTCGCACGTAGCCGGCGCGCACCAGATAGCGATGGCTCGGCACCTCAGCGTCGGCCGGGTCCTCGCGAAGGGTGCGCAGGAAAAGGCTGGACATCCGGGTGATCACGTGTGCTCCTTTGTCGGTTCCGACGAGGATATCGGGCAACTCGCTCCGGCTAGAAGAGCACGGTCGCGAAGGTCGCATGCTGCCGGAAGCCGCACGACTCATAGGTCCGACGGGCCACGGTGTTGAAGTCATTCACGTAGAGGCTCACGACAGGCGCAATGTGCGTGCGTGCGAGCCTGACAGTCGCAGCCATCGCCGGCACAGAGATGCCTCGTCCTCGAAGCGATGGGTCAACCCACACGCCCTGAACCTGGCACGTGAACGGAGTCGCGGCACCTATCTCAGCCTTGAACATCACGACACCGTTTTCGATCCGGCCAATCGACCGACTTGATCGCACGAGCTCGGCGATGCGGGCGTGATACGCCATGCCTCCCCCAGCCGCCACTGGCGAGACTCCGACTTCATGCGTAAACATGTCGATACACGCGGGCACGAGAACATCGAGCTCATCGATCCCGATGAATCGCACGTCAGGATCGGCGTCCACGGCAGGATCGGAATCCATCACTAACAGCGGCTGCTTTTCGCGCAATTCACGACACGGACCCCACGATGCCTCCAGGAGTCGCCAGAGATCGATTACTTCTTCGGCGACACCAACTATCGATGACGAACGTCTGCCCGTCTGTCGCAGCCGATCAGCGAATGCGGCACGCGATGCTGGAGTCGTGTTGACCGGCACCACATTCGCACCAATGAACAGCATCGAGGTGAGGGAGTCGTCGTCATCGACGTATCCCCAAATCTCGCCACCAAGGCGCCAGGGATCCACCCCCGCCATTCGGACACGAGAATCCACGAAGCAATTGGTGATGGGATCTCGTGCCAGGAGATCACGCGCAGCGACGACGTCAGCGGAGGTCAGCGCGCGAATGCGCCCCACGATCAGCCGGCAGTGACAGTGGGCGAGCCCGCGACATCGCCCATGGACTCCGCCAACTTCATGGCCTCCTCGATCAAGGTTTCGACGATCTGTGCTTCCGGCACGGTCTTGATCACCTCGCCCCGCACGAAAATCTGGCCCTTGCCATTGCCCGAGGCGACTCCGAGGTCAGCTTCGCGCGCCTCGCCTGGCCCATTGACGACGCAGCCCATGACGGCGACCCGGAGCGGAACATCAAGGCCCTCCAGACCCGCGGTCACCTGCTCGGCAAGGGTGTAGACATCGACCTGGGCACGACCGCAGGACGGGCACGACACGATCTCGAGTCCGCGCTGACGAAGGTTCAAGGATTCCAAAATCGCATTGCCGACCTTGACCTCCTCGACCGGCGGGGCCGAGAGCGAGACACGAATGGTGTCGCCGATTCCGCGCGACAAGAGTGCGCCGAAGGCAACGGAAGACTTGATGGTTCCCTGGAAGGCCGGTCCAGCCTCAGTCACCCCGAGATGCAAGGGATAGTCGCACTGCTCGGCGAGTTGCATGTACGCCTTCACCATCACGACAGGGTCGTTGTGCTTGACCGAGATCTTGATGTCACGGAAGTCATGCTCCTCGAACAACGATGCTTCCCAGAGCGCTGACTCGACGAGTGCCTCAGGGGTGGCCTTGCCGTACTTCTTGAGCAGGCGAGGATCCAGTGAGCCCGCATTGACACCGATGCGGATCGGCGTGCCTGCATCATTTGCGGCCCGCGCGATCTCGGCGATCTTGTCGTCGAACTGCTTGATGTTGCCCGGATTAACCCGCACCGCGGCGCAGCCGGCGTCAATGGCCGCGAATACGTACTTCGGCTGGAAGTGGATATCGGCGATGACCGGGATTCCGGACTTACGCGCGATCTCCGGAAGTGCATCGGCATCGTCTTGGCTGGGTACCGCAACTCGCACGATCTGGCAGCCCGCCGCGGTCAACTCGGCGATCTGCTGCAAGGTGGCGTTGACATCAGAGGTCAATGTCGTGCACATCGATTGCACGCTGATCGGAGCATCGCCACCGACGAGTACAGGGTGGGTCGGATGCTTGAGAAGCAGCTGCCGTGACACACGACGAGGCGCGATGGTGGGTGCTGGGGCCGAGGGCATGCCGAGTTCGATACTCACTCCCTCATTATGGCCTCAGGTACGCGCGGCGGCCTGCTAGCCGAGGGAGATCGGCCGAACCAGATCAGCCCAGATCACGATCACGCCCATCGCCAGCAGGATTCCGGCAACCACATAGGCAACCGGCAACAGTCGAGCGACGTCGACCGGACCAGGATCCGTTCGACCGCGAAGTCGTGCGATCTTGCGCCGCGCGCCTTCGTACAAGGCCCCTGCGACATGCCCTCCATCAAGGGGCAGAACCGGAATGAGGTTGAACAGGAAGAGGAACAGGTTCAGTGAGGCAGCAAGGCCAAGGAAGGTCGCAGCCTTGGCCACGAGCGGCTGATCCATCGCCGCCACCTCGCCGCCGATGCGAGTCACGCCCACGACACTTACGGGGCCGTCGATGGCACGCTCTTGCCCGCCGATCAAGGTGTCCTTCACCAGTTCGTAGAGGCGAATCGGAAGCGAGATCAATCCCTTAACGGATGCCACCGTGATGTCCCACATGTAGGCCGGTACGGAGGACCAGCCTTCAGAGACGTACTCGACTCCGGGTGAGACGCCGATGAAGCCCGAGGTGATCGTGGCTCCGGTTGCTACCGCATTCGCGTCGTACTCGGGGCGCTCAACTGTGGCCACATCAACGACAAGATCCTGCTCCTGCCCATCACGAGTGATCGTCAACGTCACGCTTTGGTCTCCGTGCGCGCGAATCCACTCCGTCAGTGCATCCCAGGAGCCGAAAGCCATGCCATCGACCGCGACGATGGTGTCACCGGGAAGAAGGCCTGCAGCTCGAGCCGGCCCCACCATTGATCCGGTCGGGCATTGTCCGGATGGAAGCGGTGCGGCGAATGGCTGCACGGCGGTGGGCGTGCACTCCACGACGCGGGAGACCGTGAGCGTCGGCTGAGGAAGTCCGATACCGACGAGCATGATCGAGAAGAGGATGAAAGCCAGCAGCAGGTTCATCATCGGGCCGCCGAGCATGATGATGACGCGCTTGCGCACGGGCAATTTGTAGAACACGCGATTCTCGTCGCCGGGCTCGATCTCCTCGACAGAAGCTCGGCGCGCATCGGCAACCATCAGCGCGAATCGCCCGGTGGACATGGTCCGTGCAGTTCCTTCGGCATCGCCCTTGGCCGGAGGCAGCATTCCGATCATTCGGATGTACCCGCCAAGTGGCACGCCCTTGACTCCATATCGAGTCTCGCCCTTGACCTTGGACCACAGCGTGGGGCCGAATCCGATCATGTACTCAGTGACACGAACGCCAAACGCCTTTGCAGGTACGAGGTGCCCGAGTTCATGCAAGGCGATGGATCCGGCAATGACGAGCGCGAACAGGACGATGCCGATGACTTCGAGCATGTCAGCCCCCCGCAATAGCCGTGGCCCGAGCACGCGCCCAGGCATCTGCGTGTAAGACGTCGTCGAGGGTCACGGCGTTCCCCGGCGCCCATTCACCGCTACCGGGTGCGAGGTGCTCCTCGAGAACGCTGGCTACGGTGTCGACAATGGCCGTGAACGGGATTCGCCCGGCGAGGAATGCCTCCACGCAGGCCTCATCGGCGCCGTTGAACACTGCCGGCGCAGTACCGCCGGCTCCCCCGGCCCTGCGGGCGAGACTCACAGCCGGGAACGCTTCTTCATCGAGCGGGAAGAACTCCCAGGTGGCGGCCGTCGACCAATCGCAGGCGGGCGCAGCTTCGGGTACTCGGTGAGGCCAGGCCATGCCGAGCGCGATCGGCAGGCGCATATCGGGCGGGCTGGCCTGTGCGATCGTTGAGCCGTCGGTGAACTCGACCATCGAATGAACGACCGACTGGGGGTGAACCACGACCTCGATCGAGTCGAGGTCAATGTCGAAGAGCAAGTGGGCTTCGATGACTTCGAGGCCCTTGTTCATCAGGGTCGACGAATTGATGGTGACCAGCGGACCCATTGACCATGTGGGGTGCTTGAGTGCTTGTTCCGCGGTGACGTCGGCGAGCTGCGCGCGAGTCATACCTCGGAACGGCCCGCCACTTGCCGTGAGTACCAGTCGACGAACTTCCGCAGCAGAGCCCGAGCGCAACGACTGGGCCAACGCTGAATGCTCTGAATCGACAGCCACGATCTGGTCCGGTCGCGCCAATGACTTCACCAACGGCCCTCCGATGATCAAGGACTCCTTGTTCGCCAGTGCGAGCACTCGATCGGCGCGAAGAGCTTCGAGCGTCGGCACGAGACCGGCAGCACCGGCGATTCCATTGAGCACGACATCGCACGGCCAACTCGCGAGCTCGCTTGCAGAATCCGGGCCGGCAAGAATCTTGGGCAGTTCGAAGTTTCCGGTCGAGAAGCCGCGCTGCTGCGCCTCTGCATAAAGAGCCAGCTGAAGATCTGACACCACAGAGGCTCGTGCGACAGCGATGGCCTCTACACCGAAATCCAGGGCCTGTCGGGCGAGCAGAGCGATGTCACTGCCGCCGGCGCTCAGGCCGACGATGTCGAAGCTGTCGGGATTTCGTGCAGCGATATCGAGAGCCTGGGTTCCGATGGAACCCGTGCTCCCGAGGATGACGATGCGACGAGCCACCTGCGCCTTTCGCTCAACGTGCCGAGGTACTCCCCCGACAATATGCGATTACAGCGCGAGGTCGGTCAGCACCATCACTCGCTCATGGGTGAGATCCATGATCGCCGAGCGAAGCCCCTCGCGACCTACGCCCGAGGCCTTGATACCGCCGTAAGGCATCTGGTCAGCTCGGAAGGTCGGCGCCTCACCGATGATGACGCCACCCACCTCGAGATCACGGTGAGCGCGGAATGCTTTTTGGATGTCGTGAGTGAAGACTCCGGTCTGGAGGCCAAAGCGCGAGTCATTGACGATCGCGATGCCCTCATCGAGGTCAGCGATGGTGCGCACGGACATGACCGGACCGAATACCTCTTCGGTCTCGACGCGAACGTTGGCAGGAACATTGGCGAGCAGGGTCGGCTCGATGTAAGTGCCCTCCCGGTTGCCGCCCGCCAACACTGTGGCGCCCGCATCAATTGCCTCGGTCAGCCACTCCTCGACGCGCTCCGCGGCCGCCTCGTGGATCATCGGGCCCACCACGGTCGCGGGCTCCCACGGCGAGCCGTTCGGAAGATTACGCACGACCTCGGTTAGCCGCGCCGTGAACTTCTCGGCAATCGACTCTTCCACGAGGATGCGCTGTACTGAGACACAGGTCTGACCGCCTTGGGAGTTGCCGAACATGGCGATGCGCTGACAGGCCCACTCGATATCGGCATCACTGGAGTAGTCAGCCAGCACGATTGCGGCGGCATTGCCACCGAGCTCCAGCACGACGTGCTTGTGGGGAACCGCGCGCTGAATAGCGAAGCCCACAGTCTCCGAGCCGGTGAACGACACGACCGGGAGACGGGGATCCTCCACGAGCGCCGGGGCCACCTCGTTACCGACGGGCAGGACGGAGAACATTCCGGCGGGCAGATCTGTCTCGGCCAAGAGCTCACCGAGCAGCAAGGCGCCAAGCGGAGTTGCCGGAGCAGGCTTGATGACGATAGGCGCACCGACGGCAAGTGCCGGTGCGACCTTGTGCGCAACCAGGTTGACCGGAAAATTGAAGGGAGAGATTCCGAGCACCGGCCCATGCGGGAAGCGGCGAATGATCGCGGCGCGACCAGCAGTGGTTGCCTCGGTGTCGAGTCTTTGGAACTCTCCGTTGAATCGACGCGCCTCCTCGGCAGCCCAGCGGAAGGTCGAGACAGCTCGCAAGGCTTCTGCACGCGCCCAAGTGATCGGCTTGCCATTCTCCGCTGTAATGAGCGCAGCAACCTCATCGACGCGTTCCTCGAGTCGGCGCGACACGTGTGTCAAAGCGGCGGCACGCTGCGCCGCAGTTGTTGCCTGTGCCACCTTGCGCACGCTCCAGGCGGCTTCAACCGCTGCCTCGACCGCGGCGGCATCGGGAACTGAATAGGTGCCGACGAGGGATCCGTCGCCAGGGTGGGTCACCTCGGCCGGAGTGCCCTGATTCCAGGCCGAGCCCGCGATCCAGGCGGGCCAATGACGGGGGGTCGGTGCGCTCGTTGCGGTCATGGCCCCAACCTACGGCCGAGGACTTGTAGATCACAGTCCGACTCGGACTTGATCACGTGAACTCCTATCCGAGCTGGATGGCCTACTCGTCTACCGATCGAAGGGCGAACCACAGATCGGCGCGCACGGCCGGATCATCGAGGCTACGTTCGAGAAGGGCCTCAGCCCGCCTCAATCGGTGACGCACCGTGTGCCGGTGAACACCGAGTTCGGTGGCTGCAGCATCCACTTGTCCGTGATGCGAAAGCCAAGCCCGAACTGTCGCGATGAGTTCGGCGGATTCGGGTGACGAGGAGATGCCCACGATGTACTCAGCCGCCCACGCCGCTGCCGCACCCGCATCGACGAGAGAGGAGAATCCGCGTCCGGCAAGCTTCTCGAACTGCACGACTCCTTGACCGAACAGGCTCGCGCGCTCGGCCTGCTCGAGGGCCACTCGAAAGCGCGCAGGGTCTCCCAAATCAAATGCGACGGAGACTCCGCACGCGGCCACGGACTGCGAAAGCCCGAGAAGCGAGTCAAGGTGCCCGTCAGCGACGAGCCCGATGATTCCTGAGCGCTCATTACTTACCCACATGGCGCCGACATCACTCGAGAGCTCAGCGAGAACGGTGTCGAATTCGGCAGCATCGACGAGACGAAGTCGCACGACGTGCACACGCGTGTCGGTGACACCAAGTGCCAACCATGTCTCCAGAGAAATTGACTCACTCGTAGCACGTGAGAGCAAGAATGCCCGCAAAGTGGCGAGCTCGGTGGCATTGGAAAGCGGGCGCGATGCAGCCCAGCTGATCAACGACACGGCCAGGTTGAGTACCGCCTGGTCCATGGGGAGCAATGGTCGCGCCGTACCGACGATGAGGAAGCCCGATGCCGCTCCGCGGACTCCAAGAGGCACGAGCACGACGTGCTCCGTGACACTCGAGACTGCTGACGAAGCGAGCAGACCACGGGGTCGTAGCCGGTCAACCTCGTCACGAAACTCTTCGGCTCGCTCAACGGCCTTCGCCGGAAATCCGGTGAGCGCAGCGCCACGCGCATCAACATGAATGACGAACCCCCCGACATGCCGACCGAGGACACCGAGCATCGCCCCGCTATCGGTGGTCGCTGCGAGCGCCGA
>JBIJBU010000216.1:0-2703 GCA_044345075.1 Candidatus Nanopelagicales bacterium
CCCGATTTGCCGAGAGCGTGCTGCCGCACGTGCGGAAGCTCGGCGAGCCCGCACTGGTGGCCGGGGCATAAGGGGAATCTGAGTGAAGGCCCTTGTGTGGCATGGTCCGTCTGACCTGACCTTAGAGTCGGTTAACGAACCTGCCCTTTCTCCTGGCTATGCCCTGGTGCATGTGACATCGGCATCGATCTGCGGGTCCGATGTTTCCGGCTACACCGGAAAGATGGGCAATCGAACTCCCGGTCAGATCATGGGACATGAGTTCGCCGGTGTTGTCCAGGCCGTCGGAGATCCCTCCGCAGACCATTGGGCAGGCCAACGTGTCACGGTGAATCCATTGGTGAGCTGCGGAACATGCGAGGCATGCACCTCGGGAATGCCACAACGTTGCGACACATGGGCCTTGATCGGAGTCCAACGACCAGGAGGCTTCGCGGAGAGTGTCGCCGTGCCCGTATCGAATCTGCTCCGACTCCCTGATTCGCATACGGAAACCCTCGCTGCACTCGTGGAGCCGGTAGCCCATGGCTTTCACGGTGCGCGAGTGGCTACTCGCGGTGGCATTCAGGGATCCATGCTGGTGATCGGCGCAGGGCCGGTAGGGCTCTTTGCAGCGCTTGCTGCATCTCAACTTGGCATCACGCGCATCTGCGTCCTGGAGCGCGACAGTCATCGTCGTCGTACTGCAGAGAGTCTCGGGCTGGCAGCATTCGAATCGGTGGACGATGTGCGCGCCTATCTCGGTGCGCCTGATGTCATCTTCGATGCCGTCGGAAGCTCTGCTACCCGATCACTGGCGGTCGAGTTGGTTCGGCGAGGTGGACGCGTGGTGCTCGATGGCCTTGCTGATCCCATGGGGGAGTTCCCGTTCATGCCGGCGATTCTCCGGGAGCTAGAGCTCCACGGATCGTTCGGATACGCCCCCGAGGATTTTGACAGTGCACTCTCGGCGCTTGAGGGCGATGCTTTCGGAATCTCATCGCATGTGAAGGTGATTCCGTTCGCTGACGGTCCTGCCGCGTTCGCCTCCTTGGCCGGAGGGGATCTCCATACCCTCAAGACCGTTCTTCACGTGTCCGAATCGTGAACGTACTCGTTGCCAACATGTGCGGGGCTTGAGTGAGCGCTTCCGCATATCGCAAGGTCACTGTGGTGGGTGCTGGCCTGGTAGGTCTTTCCTGTGCGTGGCATCTGCAAGAACTCGGTTTCGAGGTCACCGTTGTCGATCGAGAAGGTGTCGCCTCGGGCGCATCCTGGGGGAATGCAGGGTGGCTCACCCCGTCGCTCTCAGCCCCGCTTCCGGAACCGGCCGTTCTTCGCTACGGCATTAAGGCGATCACGAACCGATCCTCTCCGCTTGTCGTACCGCTGAGGCCAAGTGGCTCCCTCTCGGCCTTCCTTGCCGAGTTCGCCCTGAACTGTCGCGCGAAGACGTGGTCCACGTCGATGGCGAGCATGCGTCAGCTGAACCAACCCTCGCTCAGTGCATACGATCAGATGATCGACGGTGACGTGCAGGCGGAGACGGTATCGGCGCCTGTCGTGTGCGGATTTCTCCACGAGGATGATGCGCATCCGTTGATCGAAGAACTGCGCCTCATGGTGGGTTCCGGGCAGGAAGTCCATGCCGACTTCCTGACGTCGAGTGAGCTTTCGGCGGCGGAGCCCCTACTAGCTCAAGGCTTGCGTTTCGGCGTGAGAATTCATGGGCAGCGCTACGTCGACCCTGCGAGGTTCACTCATGCTCTCGCCGAGGCAGTAGTTCGGCGTGGCGGCACCCTGACTCAAGACTGGCCGGTGACTGCGGTGGCCCGTCGTGGAGATCGAATCGTGATCAAGGGGAAGGCCGGCGAGCTCGAGAGCGATGCGGTCGTGATCGCCACGGGTGCCTGGCTTCCTCAACTCGTACGCCCGCATGGGGTGAAGGTTCGAGTACAAGCCGGTCGCGGCTACAGCCTGACGATCGCCGTGCCCTCTCCGCCGCAGGGTCCCCTGTACTTCCCGAAAGCACGATTGGCATGCACGCCTGTGGTCGACGGACGCATGCGGGTGGCGGGGATGATGGAGTTCGGTTCGCCGGACGCGCCTGGAACGACACGGCGGTGGGATCTCCTGCTCTCAACTCTCGCGCCCTACTTCGACTCCATCGATGCCGATTCGGCGGAAGATCTCTGGCGTGGACCGCGGCCCGTGTCGGCCGATGGTTTGCCCATCATTGGTGGGACTTCCACGCCCGGTGTCTTTGTCGCCGGCGGACACGGAATGTGGGGAGTCACCCTCGGCCCCATCACCGGACGAGTCCTGGCGGAGCACGTCGCCGGTCGAACTTCTGGCGCTGAGTTGAGGGCATTCTCGCCCCTGCGCTGACGTCCACATTCAGTCATGCATCTGCAGAATCACACGCACTGAAATAGGCATCGAGGTAATGCCCTCCGCGGTGAGGAATCGGGTGTGAGAGAGAGAAAGCTTGAGTAACTTGCAGTAACACGATGGGTGGTGATCGGCGCTAGCGCGTCGAAGGCATCACTCGAAGTATTCACCGGCTACCAACCGTATGTACCCCAAGAGAAGGCGAGTTGCACATGACCAAGCTTCCACTGGACCGTCGCTCATTCCTCGCGGCATCAATCGCCGTGGGTGGCGCTGCGGCAGCTGTGCCACTGCTCGCGGCCTGCGGGAGCTCCTCGGGGAGTGCGGCCGCGG
>JBIJBU010000066.1:0-9863 GCA_044345075.1 Candidatus Nanopelagicales bacterium
CGTGCCTCCTATTCGTGCGGCAAGCCGGGCCGAGGGGAGTCGGCGGATACCATCGGGGAATACCTCGACTGGGAGATTGATGCTCAACAATCCGAATGCCCGCAAGGCGATGAGTGCGGTTCTCGAGCCGCCCGCCCGGCTTCTGCTGCGGATGCATGTCTCGCCAGATGCCATCACCGTTCTCGGCACGGTACTGGCCGTCGCAACGGCCTTGATCTGCTTCCCGACCGGACAGTTCATTCTCGGACCACTGCTCATCACCGTGTTCGCGTTCAGTGATCTTCTCGACGGCACCATGGCGCGCATGCGTGGCACCAGCGGACCGTGGGGAAACTTCCTCGACGCTACGCTCGATCGCATGGCTGATGGCGCTATTTTCGGCGGAATCGTCCTGTGGGCCGCGATCAATGATCAGGTGGGGGTAGCGGCGGCTGCTCTGCTCTGCCTTGTCATGGGCCAGGTCACCTCGTACGCAAAGGCACGTGCCGAGGCTGTTGGCGCGACGGCGAATGTCGGTATCGCCGAACGTGCAGAGCGCTTGATTGTTGTGCTTCTTGCGGTGTTCATCACCGGTTTCGGCGTGCCCTATGTCTTGCCCATCGCACTGTGGGCCCTCGGAGCACTGGGGTTCATCACCGTCATCCAGCGGATCTGGACTGTGCGCGGGCAACTGCGTCCATGAAGGCAGAGGTAGTTGACGCGGCCACTGAAGCCGCATTCGGTCTCGGTTGGCGTGCGGTCAAGAAGATGCCCGAGGGTGCTTCGGACGCTCTCTTTCGCCGGCTGGCCGATCGAGCCTGGCGCAAGGACGGAGAATCGGTTCGCCAGCTGGAGAGGAATCTCGCCCGAGTTCTTCCGGAACTCTCGCGCGATGAACTTCGTGAGCTGAGTCGCGAGGGAATGCGTAGTTACCTGCGCTATTGGAATGAGGCCTTTCGACTTCCGGCATGGAGCCACTCGAGAATTTCATCGACATTTGATCTGCAAGGCCACGAAGTCATGGATGCCGCGATTAGTTCCGGTCAGGGAATCATCATGGCGCCAGGGCACATGGCGAACTGGGACCATGCGGGCGCGTGGGCGGCGCTCCGGTACGGAAGTGTCACCACCGTCGCGGAGAGATTGAAGCCCGAAGGCGTGTTCAACCAGTTCTTGGATTACCGGCGCACCTTGGGTATGGATGTTGTACCGCATGGTTCACCTGACGTCATCCGTTCGCTCGCACGAACACTCAAGAGCGGCGGCCTTGTTGCCCTGCTGGGTGATCGCGATGTCGGTCGAAATGGGATCGATGTTCAGATGTTCGGAGAAACGGCGCGCATTCCCGGAGGGCCTGCTCTCCTCTCGATCATGACCGGTGCTCCTCTGTATCCAGTGTCGATGTGGTTCGACGGCGAGATGCTTCGAGGCCAGGTGTACCCGGCTGTTCCTGTTCCGTCCGATGGCGAAACCTCGGATCGAGTTGCCCAGGTTTGCCAAGGTCTTGCTGATGCGTTGTGTGATGGCATCCGTCGTCACCCCGCGGATTGGCACATGATGCAAAAGGTCTGGGTGAGCGATCTATGAGGATCGGAATCGTCTGCCCGTACGCCTGGGACGCGCCCGGTGGTGTGCGCTCCCATGTTGCCGATCTCGCGCAGACATTGATTGCACGAGGCCATGAGGTCAGCGTGCTCGCGCCGATTGATGAGCATGAAGATGTTCCTGACTGGATCGTCGACGGTGGCCGTCCGGTCTCGGTTCCGTACAACGGATCCGTGGCTAAGTTGAGTTTCGGCGTGAAGGCCACCGGGCGTGTGCGCCGCTGGATTCGCGACGGTGATTTCGACGTCCTTCATGTTCACGAGCCACTTGCGCCGAGCCTTTCGCTCCTGGCCTGTTGGGTGGGCCGCGGACCAATCGTGGCCACCTGGCATTCTTCCTCGGAGCGATCGCGCATGCTTTCGGCCGGGTTCTACATTGCGCAGACCGCGATGGAAAAAGTCATTGCCCGTATTGCAGTGAGCGAGGATGCGCGCCGCTTCCTCGTGGGCCATGTTGGTGGTGACGCCGTGGTGATTCCCAACGGCGTCAGGGTGAGCGACTTCGTCACTGAGGAAAGGCTTCCCGAATTTGATCCTGCTCGCCCCAGCATGGTATTTCTCGGCCGGATGGATGAGCCACGCAAGGGGCTCCACGTTCTCGTGGGCGCGCTTCCGGAGATCGTGGCGAAGGTTCCCAATGTTCAGGTGGTCATCGTTGGCCCGGGGGACATCGATGATCAGCGCGAGAGCCTCAACCCTTCGGTGCGAGACAACGTTGTGTACCTGGGTCGTGTCAGCGATGCCGACAAGGCGCGCGCATTCGCGAGCGCCGATATCTACATCGCGCCGCATACTGGCGGTGAGTCCTTCGGGATTGTCCTTGCCGAGGCGATGGCCGCATCCACGGCCGTCCTTGCTTCGGACCTTCCTGCTTTCCGAAATGTGCTTGCCGACGGAGAAGCCGGGCGTCTATTCCCGACGGGTGACTGTGCGGCACTCGCTCAGGCCGCGGTAGATCTCCTGACAGATGCGTCGGCTCGCGAGGCCCTCGTCACCGCTGGCCGATCGCGGGTGATGGACTTCGATTGGGATCACGTGGTCGATGACGTCATCGCCGTGTATGACAGCGTCACGGTCAACGGCGAGCATGTGACCGAGGATCTTCGTGGGCAGCTTGTCGGCCGACTGATGGGGCGTGGCTGATGTCCTGGCAGTTGATCGCGCTCATCGCCTTCCTCGTGATCGTCTTCGGGCTTTACGTGAGCATGACGGCCGGGCGACTAGATCGTCTGCATCAGCGGATTGATACCTCAGCACTAGGCCTCGATGCGTTGTTACTGCGGCGGTCAGCCGTGGCGCTGGAGCTCGCGACGTCAGGGGTGATGGATCCTGCCTCGGCCATCGTGCTCGCTGAGGCCGCCCACGGTGCGCGAACAGCGGGGGAGCAGGACCCACTCGCGCGCGCGAGCGCCGAGAATGAACTCACCCAGGCGCTGGTGATTGCCCTGGGCGAACCGGAGGAGCTGGCGTTGATTCGAGAGTCAGCGTCCGGTGTCGAACTCCTTGCTGAGCTCGATGCGGCGTGCCGAAGGGTTGAACTGGGCCGCCGATTCCTCAATGACGCAGTTCGCGCCTGCCGCGCCGTGCGCCGCCAGTTTCTGGTGAGGGCCCTCCGTCTCGCGGGCCACGCCCCCTGGCCGCAGACCTGGGAGATGGACGACTCTGTGCCCGTCGGGCTTGTTGAGCGCTGAGGCTCTACGATGGAGGCCCGTCGCAGCGACTGCTGCGAGGTCACGTCATAAGGGGTCGTCGTGTCAGACGCGTCTGCAGTAGTGGGTACCGATCGCGTGAAGCGCGGCATGGCCGAGATGCTCAAGGGCGGCGTGATCATGGACGTCGTCACTCCCGAGCAGGCTCGTATTGCCGAGGATGCCGGCGCCGTGGCAGTTATGGCTCTCGAGCGAGTTCCCGCTGATATTCGCGCCCAGGGCGGCGTCTCCCGCATGTCGGACCCCGACATGATCGAGGGCATCATCAATGAGGTGTCAATCCCGGTCATGGCCAAGGCCCGCATCGGTCATTTTGTCGAGGCTCAGGTCATTCAGTCCCTCGGTGTTGACTACATCGACGAGTCTGAGGTTCTCACCCCCGCCGATTACGCCAACCACATCGACAAGTGGCAGTTCACCGTTCCCTTCGTCTGCGGCGCTACCAACCTCGGCGAGGCACTGCGTCGCATCAATGAAGGTGCCGCCATGATTCGCTCCAAAGGCGAGGCCGGCACCGGCGATGTCTCCAACGCCGTCACCCACATGCGCACCATCCGTGCGGAAATCAATCGTTTATCGTCGATGGCAGAGGATGAGCTTTACGTTGCAGCCAAGGAACTTCAGGCTCCGTACGCGCTCGTCGTGGAGGTGGCTCGCAAGCGTGCGCTCCCCGTCGTTCTGTTCACGGCCGGTGGAATCGCGACGCCCGCTGATGCGGCAATGATGATGCAGCTGGGTGCCGATGGAGTCTTCGTCGGATCCGGCATCTTCAAGAGTGGGTCCGGTGCTGCTAGCCCTGCTGATGCGCTCAAGCGCGCTGAGGCCATCGTGCGCGCTACGCGTCATTACACCGAGCCCGACGTGATCGCCGAAGTGTCGCGCGGTCTGGGTGAGGCCATGGTCGGCATCAACGTCGCCGATATCCCGGTGCACCATCGCCTTGAGGATCGAGGCTGGTGATCCCCGCGCCGATCATCGGCGTGCTCGCCATCCAAGGGGCCGTGCGAGAGCACATTGCCCTCCTCGAAGCGGCAGGTGCGCACGCGGTGCCCGTGAAGCACCCCGCGGATCTTGCGCAGATCACGGGCATCGTGCTTCCCGGTGGAGAATCCACCACGATCTCCAAGCTGGCGGTGATCGACGGGCTCATGGAGCCACTGCGAGATTTCGCGGCCTCGGGCTTGCCGATGTACGGGTCATGCGCGGGGATGATCTTGCTCGCTGATCGCATTCTTGACGGGCGCCCGGATCAAGAGTCCATCGGCGGAATCGACATGACTGTCCGCCGTAATGCCTTCGGACGTCAGGTCGACTCCTTCGAGGGTGGCATTGACCTCGAAGGCATTGATGGTGGCCCGTTCCCTGGTGTCTTCATTCGGGCGCCCTGGGTCGAGGAAATCGGTGCACGAGTCGAAGTGATTGGCCGGGTCGGCGCAGGAGCCGCCGCAGGTAGGATCGTGGCGGTTCGAGACCGGAATCTCATTGCCACGAGCTTTCATCCCGAACTCACCGGGGATACCCGGGTTCATCAGTATTTTGTCGAGATGGTGAGGCAGGCAGCATGAGCGGCCATTCCAAATGGGCGACGACCAAGCACAAGAAGGCCGTCATCGATGCCAAGCGAGGCAAGCTCTTCGCGCGCATGATCAAGAACATTGAGGTGGCGGCACGCACCGGTGGTGCCGATCCCGCGGGCAACCCCACCCTCTACGACGCCATCCAAAAGGCCAAGAAGAGCTCGGTACCGGCTGACAACATCGAGCGTGCGGTCAAGCGCGGCTCCGGTGCCGAAACCGGTGGAGCCGACTGGCAAACCATCATGTATGAGGGTTACGGCCCCAATGGCGTTGCGGTTCTCATCGAGTGCCTCACGGATAACCGCAATCGCGCAGCTGGCGAGGTGCGGGTAGGTATGACCCGCAACGGTGGGTCGATGGCCGACCCAGGATCGGTGTCCTACCTCTTCACTCGTAAGGGCGTCGTGATCGTCCCGAAATCATCCGAACTCACTGAGGACGACCTCCTGATGGTCGTCCTTGATGCCGGGGCCGAGGAGGTCAATGACCTCGGGGAGTCCTTCGAGATTGTCTCGGAGGCCACCGATCTCGTCGCCGTGCGCACGGCTGTTCAGGCCGCTGGCATGGACTACGAGTCCGCCGATTCCACCTTCATGCCCACCATGACCGTCGAACTCGATGAGGAGGGAGCCCGCAAGGTCTTCCGGCTCATCGAGGCCCTCGAGGATTGCGACGACATCCAAAACGTCTACGCGAACTTCGATGTCAGCGACGAGGTCCTGGCAGCAATCGACTAGCGAGCCCTTGGGCGGCGCGCCGCCGGAGTGCTTGGCCCGGCCCATATTCCCCATTAGAGTGTCGAACACATGTTCGGATAGCGCTCGGAGGGCACATGCGCGTTCTCGGAATCGATCCCGGCCTGACCCGTTGTGGTGTGGCCGTGATCTCCGGTGCCCCCGGACGTCGTCTGGATGCCCTGCACATCGGGGTCATCACCACCTCGCCCGGTCTGGGGCTTCCTGAGCGGCTCCTGCTCGTGGAGCAGGCGCTTGATGCTCTAGTGGGCGAGTTCGAGCCTGATGTCGTAGCGGTGGAACGAGTCTTCAGCCAGCACAATGTGCGCAGCGCCATGGGAACGGCTCAGGCAGCGGCCATGGGTTTCCTCGTCGCCGCTCGTCGTGGGATTGCAGTGGCCACGCACACTCCCACCGAGGTTAAGGCAGCCGTCACCGGCAACGGACGCGCCGATAAGGCCCAGGTCACCGCCATGGTCACCAAAATCCTCCAATTGTCTGAACCGCCAAAACCCGCTGACGCTGCAGACGCGGTGGCGATTGCCGTCTGCCACGTGTGGCGGGGCGCGGCTCAAGCCAAGATCAATGCAGCTCTCCAGGCGGCCGGCCGATGATCGCATTCGTGCGAGGTTCCGTCGTCAGCATCGGCGCAGAGAACCTCGTCGTCGATATCGGGCCGATGGGCGTGAGCGTATCCGTGACCCCGGCGACCGCCCTTGCAGTGCGCATCGGCGAGAACATTCAGCTCATTACCTCGATGGTGATCCGTGAGGATTCCTGGACCGTGTACGGCTTCCTCGACGCCGACGAGAAGTCGGTCTTTGAACTCGTTCAGACCGTCAATGGCATCGGGCCGCGAATCGCGATGGCCGTGCTGGCTGCCATGAGTCCTGATGACCTACGCCGAGCAATCCAATCCGAGGATTCGAAGGCCCTCACTGCAGTCTCCGGTCTGGGATCCAAAGGTGCTCAACGGGTGATCTTGGAACTGCGCGATCGCATTGGCCTGCCGAGCTCCGGTAATTCCTCATCGGCTGGTCCGACTTCAGGGTGGCAGTCGAGTGTTCACGCCGGTCTTACATCTTTGGGATGGTCGCCGAGGGAGGCGTATGCGGCGATCTCCGAGATCACGCCGCTCGCCGACGAGCAGATAGTTGCAGGGGCCGCAGATATCCCAGTGCTGCTGAAGGCGGCACTTCGTTCACTGGATCGGTCCTGATATGTCGCGTGATGACAGCATTGTCGATGCCCAAGGTTTGCCTGAGGATCTTGCGGTCGAAGGTGCGCTGCGGCCGACTCGGCTTTCCGATTTCGTCGGCCAGGAGCGCGTGAAAAGCCAGTTGGGTTTGGTTCTTGAAGCCGCAGCAAGGCGTCAGCGTCCTGCTGACCACGTTTTGCTCAGCGGGCCGCCAGGGCTCGGCAAGACAACCCTGGCCACCATCATCGCTACGGAGATGCAGGCGCCACTCCGCATCACCTCCGGGCCTGCCCTCCAGCACGCTGGTGACGTGGCAGCCGTGCTTTCGAGTTTGCAGCCCGGCGAAGTGCTCTTCCTCGATGAGATTCACCGTACGTCGCGTCCGGCCGAGGAAATGCTGTACCTCGCCATGGAGGACTTCCGGGTCGACGTGGTCGTGGGCAAGGGCCCCGGTGCCACGGCCATACCCCTCGAAATTGCGCCTTTCACCCTGGTGGGAGCCACGACCAGGGCAGGTTTGCTACCGAGCCCGTTACGGGATCGATTCGGGTTTACTGCGCACCTGGATTTCTACGATCCGACTGACCTCATTGTCATCATCGAGAGATCTGCCTCGCTCCTCGACATGAGCATTACCTCAGAGGGTGCCGCTGAGATTGCCGGACGTTGTCGCGGCACTCCTCGAATCGCGAACCGATTGCTGCGTCGTGTACGCGATTGGGCTCAGGTTCATGGCAGCGGTGATATTGATCTGCAGACTGCTCAGGCCGCACTGGATCTCTACGAGGTGGACCACCTGGGGCTTGATCGGATTGATCGAGCTGTGCTTGACCTGTTGGTGCGCCGATTTGGCGGAGGGCCAGTCGGGTTATCAACTCTCGCTGTGGCTGTCGGCGAGGAGCCGGAGACCATCGAGACTGTTGCCGAGCCCTTCTTGGTTCGACTAGGCCTGGTCATGCGCACCCCCAGAGGTCGAGTTGCTACCCCGGCCGCCTGGGCTCACCTCGGCCTGCGGCCAGATACCGCTCAGGGCACGCTCGATCTATAGCCCGTGGGGGAGCAGGTAGGCTGGCCCGACTGCGCGCCCGCCGGGTCTATCGAGGAGTAGTTCATGGAAAGCATTGGCAGTTTCCTGCCGCTCATCTTGATCGTTGCCGTGTTCTACCTTTTGGTCATTCGGCCATCACAGAACCGCAAGAAAAAGATGGCCGAGCTCATCTCGAACGTGGGCCCAGGCACCGACATCATGACTAGCTCGGGGATCTTCGGCACCGTGGTCTCCTCGACTCCCGAAGAGATTGAGTTGTCGATCGCGCCGGGTGTGGTCATTCGTGTTCTGCCGGCGGCAGTGGCGCGAGTAATTACACCTGTCACCGACGCACCGTCCGAGTAGAGGAACCCCTGTGGCTCGTCCCGTAACTTCTGCACGTCCGCTTCGCCTCATGGTGGCGATGATGGTCGTGATCGTCGGCCTAGCTGCGTGGGCCTTCTGGCCGGGCACTGACCATTCCGTGAAACTCGGACTTGATCTCCAGGGCGGAACGCAGATCACTCTGCAGCCCAAGCCCGTGGTCGAGGGTGCGACGATGACCGATGATCAGCTGGAGCAGACTGTGTCGATCCTGCGCCAGCGCGTCGATGGACTTGGCGTAGCCGAGTCCGAGGTCACCACGCAGGGCAGTGGTGAAGGAGCCACGATCGTTGTCTCGGTACCAGGCCTTTCCCAGGATCGACTTCTCGAACTAGTTCAGCGCACGGCACTTCTCGATTTCCGTCCCGTCTGGGAGATCTTGACCCCCGCGCCAGTCTCGGCAGAGACCAGCCCGTCGCCGAGTGACGCAGCAGCGTCAACTAGTGCCACGCCCGAGCCGTCCGCCAGTGCTTCTCCGAGTGCATCCCCCAGCGCTTCCGACGCTGCGTCACCTTCGGCTAGCCCGAGCTCGAGCGCTGCTGCCGGTACGACAATCGTGCAGGCGAATGAGAACTCTCCTGAATACCAGGCTGAACTCGCGAATCTTGACTGCACCAATCCCGAGATCTACAACGGCGGCACGCCGGATGACCCCACTAAGTGGCTGGGTACATGCGAGAAGACAGGTGCAGCCAAGTACAACCTGCAGCCGGCCTTCATCAAGGGCACGAATGTCACCAGTGCAAGCGCCGTCATCCAGCAAAACGGCGTCGGATGGGTCGTGTCACTGCAATTCGATTCCGAGGGTGCAGCAGCACTCGCAGACGCCTCGAAGACCTTGTCGGCACTGCCTGAGTGCGGAACCCCGGGCGCGAATCCGTGTAATGCGTTTGCCATCGTTCTCGACGGCACCGTTGTCTCGGCTCCACGATTTAATGAGCCCATCCTGGGCGGTCAGGCCCAGATCGAGGGAAACTTCACTGCGCAGGAAGCAAATGACCTTGCCTCTGTCCTGAAGTACGGCGCACTGCCGGTCACCTTGGAGCCCGTCGACGTCACCTCGATCTCAGCGACGGTGGGCAATGATCAATTGCGCGCAGGCATCCTGGCGGGACTTCTAGGCCTCGTTCTGGTCATGCTCTACCTCTTCATCTACTACCGAGTGCTTGGTCTCGCTGCCATTGCGTCCCTGATCGTCGCGGGCGGGGTTACGTACCTGGCACTTGTGGTGCTGGGCAAGACGGTTGGCTTGACGCTGACCCTTGCGGGCGTTGCCGGAGCTATCGTGGCGATCGGTATCACTGCTGACAGTTTCATCGTGTACTTCGAGAGAATTCGAGATGAGATCCGCGAAGGCAGGTCCCTGCGTCAAGCCTGCGACAGTGGATGGGTTCGCGCACGTCGCACCCTGCTCGCAGCCGACTTCGTGTCGATCCTTGCTGCGGTGGTGCTGTACGTCCTGTCAGTAGGAAGCGTGCGAGGCTTTGCCTTCGTCCTTGGCCTCACCACGGTGATCGACATCATCGTTGCCTTCTGGTTCGCACATCCACTTGTCGTTCTCATGGGACGTTCTCGGTGGATGCAGAAGGGCTCACGCATGACAGGCCTGAGCACCAAGGTCATGGTCGCGGCTGAGTCATCAATGCCGCCC